>JBJTTE010000270.1:0-4979 GCA_046080005.1 Erythrobacter sp. | reverse complement strand
GGCGCTGCTGATTGCCGCCGTCGACCCGAGCATTGGCGGGGTGATGGTGTTCGGCGATCGCGGCACGGGCAAAAGCACCGCCGCGCGCGCGCTCGCCAGCCTGCTGCCGCCGATCATGGCGGCAGAGGGCTGCGCCTATGGCTGCTCCACCGAGGATCAGGCGCGCTATCCCGGCGTGTGCGGCACCGGCAAGATGGTGAAGCGCCCCGTCCCCTTCGTCGACATGCCGCTAGGCGCGACGGAAGACCGCGTGATCGGCTCGCTCGATCTCGAACGCGCGCTGCGATCGGGCGAGAAGGCGTTCGAACCGGGGTTGCTCGCCAAGGCCCACCGGGGCTTCCTCTATATCGACGAGATCAACTTGCTCGAAGATCACCTCGTCGACCTGCTGCTGGATGTGGCCGCGTCGGGCGAGAACGTGGTCGAACGCGAAGGCCTGTCGGTGCGCCACCCGGCCAAATTTGTGCTGATCGGCTCGGGCAATCCGGAAGAGGGCGAATTGCGCCCGCAACTGCTCGACCGCTTCGGGCTATCGGTCGAAGTGCGCACGCCCAAGGATATCGAGGTCCGGATCGCAATCATGAAGCTGGTCGCCGAGAACGAGGCTGACCCGACTGCTTTCGCCGCGCGCTGGGCCGAAGCCGATGAGGCAATCCTCAAGCGGGTCGCCAAGGGCAAGGCAAGGTTGCCCAAGCTCATCCCGAGCGAGGACGTGCTGCACGATGCGGCCAAGCTGTGCCTCGCGGTCGGCGCGGATGGCCTGCGCGGTGAGTTGACCCTGATGCGGGCCGCGCGGGCGCTGGCGGCGCTCGAAGGCGCGAAGAAGGTAGCGCGCAAGCACCTTGTCGCCATCGCACCCTCGGCCTTGCGCCATCGGCTGCGGCGCGATGTGCTCGACGAGACAGGCTCCACGGTGCGCATCACCCGGGCGATTGCCGAGCTGTTCGGATGAGCCCGCCCACCCCGCCCGCCGATCCGCTGGAGGATGCGGTGCTGGCGGCGCGGCTGTTTGCTCTGGCGCCGGACCTGTTCAAGGGGATGGTGCTGCGCGGCAGCAGTCCGGCGCGCGAAGCGCTCGTGGCAGCGCTCGGCGCGGCGATCCCGCTGCGCCGCCTGCCCGGCCATGTCGATGACGAGCGACTGCTGGGCGGGATCGATCTTGCCGCGAGCCTCTCGGCGGGAAAGCAGGTCCGCCAGACGGGTCTGATCGAGGAAGCGCAGGGCGGCGCGCTGATCGCGGGGATGGCCGAGCGGATGGACCCGGGTATCGCCGGACGGCTGGCGCAGGCACTCGATGAGGGTGGGACTGCACTGGTCCTGCTCGACGATGCGGCTGACCCCGAAGAGGCACCGCCCGCCAGCCTGACCGAAAGGCTCGCCTTCCTGTGTGACCTTTCGTCGTCGCGCCGATGGCAAGGGGTCGCGCTTGCCCCGCCCGAGGGTTCCCTATCCGCAGTCGCGCCGCTTGATGAGGCTGCTCTGCGGGCGCTGGCTGCCACCGCTGAGGCCCTGGGCGTCGATGGCTTGCGGTCGTTGATCCTTGCCGGAGAAGCTGCGCGCGGGCTTGCAACGCTCGAAGGGCGCACAGCCGCGGGTCCGGCTGACCTGACGGGTGCGGTGCGCCTTGTGCTCGCTTCGCGCGCCACGTGCCTCCCGCCGCAGGAGGCCGAAGCGCCGCCTGAAGACCCGCCACCTCCGCCTCCCGATGGCGAGCGCGACGATCAGTCTGACGGCGAACAGCAGCAGCAGGAGCCCGATCTCTCCGACATTCTGGTCGAGGCGGCCAAGGCGGCGATCCCGGCGGGCCTGCTGGAGCAACTCGTGCAGGGCAAGGCCCCGCGCCGCGCCAGCTCGAGTGGGACTGGTCAGAAGCGCAAGGCAGCGACCCGTGGCAAGCCTTTGGGTGCGCGGCCTGGCATGCCGCGCGGCGGGGCAAAGCTGGCACTGATCGACAGCTTGCGTGCGGCCGTGCCGTGGCAGGCGGTCAGGCGCCGGGAACTGGCGAGCGAAGGGACCCACAATCCAGATGCGCCGATCATCATGCGCAAGGAAGACCTGCGCATCCGCCGCTTCGAGGAACGCAGCGCAAGGGTGACGATTTTCGCGGTCGATGCGAGCGGATCGGCTGCAGCCGCACGGCTGGCCGAGGCCAAGGGCGCGGTTGAATTGATGCTGGCGCAGGCCTATGTCACCCGTTCGGAAGTGGCGCTGGTGGCGTTCCGGGGCACCAGCGCGGAGCTGCTCCTGCCCCCCACCCGCTCGCTGACCCGCGCGCGGCGAACTTTGGCTGAACTGCCCGGTGGGGGCGGCACCCCGCTTGCCACTGGCCTCACCGTGGCGCGCGAGGTCGCTGAAGCCGTCATCGCGCGCGGACGCAGCGCTGCTCTGGTAATCCTGACGGATGGGCGCGCCAATATCGCGGCCGATGGCTCTCCCGGACGGGCTCAGGCTGCAACCGATGCCGAGGCTGCGGCCAAGGCGATCGCCGCGCGCGGGATTGACGCGCTCGTGGTCGACATTTCCGCCCGGCCCAGCCCTGAAGGCGCGGCTCTCGCCGCCGCTCTGGGCGGGCGCTTTCTGGCGCTTCCCCGCGCCGATGCCCGGATGCTTCAGGCGGCGATCACGGCCGTCCAGCCGATCGGCAAAGCCGCATGAGCATGCTTGAATGGAGCCGCGAGGGCTTGATCTGGCCACACCGCACAGCCAGCAATTTCGTGGCGCTGGGCCGCGCCCGCTGGCATGTGCAGCGGATGGGGGCGGGCAAGCCGCTGCTGCTGCTCCACGGCACCGGCGCTTCGGTCCATTCATGGCGCGGACTGATGCCGCTGCTCGCACAGAGCCATGATGTCATCGCCCCCGATCTCCCCCGTCACGCGTTCACCACCGGCCATGATGCCTATGCCTTGAGCCTGCCCGCGATGGCGGGTGAAGTCGCGGCCCTGCTGAAGACGCTGGCCATCGAGCCTGCCGCGATCATCGGTCATTCGGCGGGCGCTGCGCTGGCGTTGCAGCTCGCGCTCGATCACGGGTTTGCCGGGCCCATCGTCGGGCTCAACGCGGCGCTGCGCCCCTTCCCCGGCCCTTTAGCGCAGATCTTTCCGGCGGTCGCCAAGGTGCTGTTCGTCAACCCGCTGGTGCCGCGCATCTTCACCAGCACGGTTGATCTGTCAGGCGGCGCGGAGCGGTTCTTGTGGCGCTCCACGCACTCGCGCGTCGATCCGCAAGGGCTGGCCTGTTACCGGACGCTGTTCAAGCATCCCGGCCATGCCGGCGGCGCGCTGGCGATGATGGCAAACTGGGACCTGCCGAGCTTGCGCGAGCGGATGGGCGACATCGCCAACCCCATGCTGCTGGTGCACGGCGCGAATGATCCGGCGATCCCGCTCGCCTGGGCGCATGACGTGCATGGCTGGCTGCCCCATGCCCAGCTGGACGTGCTCCCCGGTCTCGGGCATCTTGCCCACGAGGAGGCACCAGAGATGGCCGCTGCGCAGATCACCGCCTTTCTGGCGCAGCAAAGCTAGGAGAGGCAAGAATGGGTATCTTCGGCTGGGTCGAGATTGTGCTGTTTTACGGCATCGCAGTCGGCATTGGCGCGTGGCAGTGGCTCAAGATGGACCGGATGCTCAAGAAAACCCGCGCCGAGCGTGAGGCGAAGGAAGCGGCGGAACGGGAAAGCGGAGGTCCGCCGGTTGCTTAGAGCGGTTTGCGATCTGGCTGCGCCAAATCGGCCGGTCTAGGTTGTTGCTTTACAGCATTTTCCGAACCGTCAGGTGATTCCACCTGACTGGAAAACGCTCTAGCGGGAGAAGAATGATGAAGCGCTTGACTATCGTCCTCACGTCGCTGGCTGTGCCGGTTGTCGGCTATGCGGCGCAGACCCCGCTCGCGGTGACGCAGGCGACCGCCCCGATGCCCGCTGCGGCGGCGCCGGCGGCGGCCTTCACCCTCGCCCCGCTGCCCTATGCGCCCGAAGCACTCGAACCGGTGATCGATGCCGAAACCATGCGCATCCACCATGGCAAGCATCATCAGGCCTATGTCGATAATCTCCACAAGGCAGTCGCGGCTGATCCGGCGCTCGCCGGGCTGGGGCTAGACCAGATGCTGCCCCGCGTGGGCACGCTCCCGGCGGCGATCCGCAACAATGCCGGTGGGCACTGGAATCACACCTTCTTCTGGGAGAGCATGGCCCCAGTGGGGCAGAGCGCGGCGATGTCACCCGCGCTGGCAGCAGCGATCACCGCGCAATTCGGCTCGCTCGACCAGTTCAAGGCGGCGTTCAAGGCGGCGGGCACCGCGCGGTTTGGTTCGGGCTGGGTGTGGCTGATCGTCGGCGCGGATGGCAAGCTGGCGATCTCCTCGACCCCCAATCAGGATAATCCGCTGATGGATGTCGCCGAGGTCAAAGGCACCCCGATCCTTGGCAATGACGTGTGGGAGCATGCCTATTACCTCAAGCACCAGAACCGCCGGGGCGACTATCTCGACGGCTGGTGGCGGGTGGTTGATTGGGGCAAGATTTCACGGCGCTACGCTGCGGCGACCGGGGCGAAGTAAGCCCATTTGACCGGCCTGTCTTGGCGCTGCATGGTCTGCTGGTAACGGTCCGCCGATCACAGGAGGATTACCCATCATGATGATACGAACTGGCTTTGCCGCAGCCATCGCACTGCTGGCCGCCGATGGCGCATTGGCCCAAGCCGCGCCCGAGCCGCAGGCCGCACCCGCCGCCGCAACGACCGGGCCAGAGCGGCGCTTTACCGCGCAGGATCTGTTCGACCTGTCGATGGCGAGCGATCCGCAGATCAGCCCGGATGGCAGCCGCATCGCCTATGTCAGGGTCAGCAATGACGTCATGACGGACCGGGCGCGCCGCTCGATCTGGCTGGTCGATACCCGCACCGGCGAACAGGTGCCGCTGGCAGGCGCGACGGGCGAGGGTGACGCGCTTTCGCCGCGCTGGTCGCCCGATGGCA
>JBJTTE010000269.1:0-5679 GCA_046080005.1 Erythrobacter sp. | reverse complement strand
GGCGCATCACGCTCGGCGATTTCCTGCGGCGTGAGCGGACGGAAGCGGATCGAAATCGGCGTAAAGCTCCCGTCCTCGCGCTGGCGAACGGTGACAAGTCCGCGTTGGTCACGGTTGCGCAGCTGCTCCTCAAGCTCGGCGGCGCGATCCTGCCCGATATAGAGGCGGCCATTCATCAGGGCGCTGCTGCCATAGACCCCGCTGCCGTCGGTGCGCAGCGGATGAGCACAAGCCTGACCCGCCTTCAGCTCCGCCACCCGGTCGAGGCGCGGGGCCTGTCCGGCGAGACACAGCGCATCGGGCCACATGCCAAACTCGGGCCGCTGCAACCCCGGCCAGGCATAGGTGAACTCGACATAGTGTCCGCGCAGGTAATCGCGCGGGTCGTAGCCCATTATCGGCACCTCCCATTCGGTGCCCTGATGGTAGGTATGGTCGCTCAGGCCCAACAGCGCGGCGAGGCCAGCGAGCGGGATGGCAGCCGCGAGGAGACGGGCTGCGCGGATCATGCCGCATCCTCCGCATTCGCATCCGCTGGCGGGGCAAAGCGTTTGGCCACCCGGACCGCCGCCCATGCCACGCCAAGGATCATCAACCCCGATGCGATCAGGCCGAATCCGCTGTACAAGAGGCTGCCCGCCAGCTCGAAGCTGAGGATAATGAGCCGCAGAGCGATCACCCCCACCGCCATCTGGAACACCCCGCGCCATTGGGCCGCAAGCGCGGCCGCCGCGATGCCCGCCCACAAGGCGAAGAACAGCATGGCGGCGAAGACGGTGGTTTTGTCGGCGGCATAGGCCAGCGGAATGACAACAGCGGCACCAGCGATGATCGCGCCACCCATCCTGCCCGAGACACCGGGCCGGAGCAGGGCGACACCGGCGCCTGCCACGAGCCCGAGCGCCCCGCAGGTCAGCAGGAACGCCAGCTGGGTCAGCGGATCGCTCTGATTGAATTCGCCCACGCCAGCCACACCGCAGGCGAGCGAGCCCCCCGCCAACGCATAGGCGAGCGCGATTTGCTCGAGCCGCCGCCAGAAATCGGGCCGCTGACTGCGTGCGCGCATCGCTGAAGCGAGCGGGGCGAAGATCACCGGTAGGGCAATGACAAAGCCGAGCCAGACGCTCAAAGCCACATCAGCCTCGCTACCATAGCGCGTATGCGCACTGGCGTATTCCCAGGCGCACCAGACGCTCCCGCCCATCACGGCCAGCGCGGTGGGCCAGCTTCGCCCTGTCAGCAGCAGCAGCGGCGCGAACAGCACCAGCCACGTCGCCAAGGGCTGCCAGAGCGGCGAGGATGTCTGGTAAACTTGCCCCAGATGGCCAAAGAAGGTGAGGCCCAGCGCCGCAATCACGAAGGCCAGTGCTTCCACCGCCCAAGGGGACCGCTCGGCCAGCTTCGCCTCGCGGAAGAACAGCACAGTCAGCAGCCCGGCGATCAGGCCCAGATGCAGGCTCAGCCGCACCAGGCCCGGGATGTCCTCCCAATTGGCCGCGATGACCGAGACCAACCCCAGCCCGATCGCCAAGGCACCAAGGCCCGAGACCGCCCACAGCAGCAGCGGCCGGGCATGGCCGGCTTCGTAAGCGGTCAAGCGGTCGCGCGTGGCCGCGTCGATAACCCCGGCCTCATGCCATTGTGCGATCTTGCGCGCGCTCATCCGGGCAGTCTAACCGCCCCGCCAAAGCACCGCAATCGGTTCAACCGGCTATTTCGCTTCGAGTTCGGCCTTGGTCAGGATCGGCATAGTCTCGACCTTGGCGGCGTTGGCGGCCATCACGTCGGCAGGCATGGCAACCATGCCGATCTTGGTGAGCGGGCCATCCGTGCGCCAGCTCTTGACCCATTCTTTCATGAAGTCCTGCAGCCCGGGGATCGCGCGCATGTGGGCCTTCTTGACATACACATAGAGCGGCCGGGCACCCGGATACTTGAAGCTGGCGATATTCTCGTAGGTCGCCTGCACGCCGTTCATCGGCAGATCTTGCACCTTGTCGAGGTTCTCCTCGAGGTAGGAAAACCCGAAAATGCCGGTAGCGCGCGGATTGCCAACGATTTTCTGGACAATCAGATTGTCCTGCTCGCCCTGATCGGAATAGGCGCCGTCGTCGCGCACTTCGGTGCAAATCTGTTTGTATTTGTCCTCGTCGCTGTCTTTGAGCGCCTGCATCGCCGGATTGGTCTTGCAGCCTGCTTCAAGGATCAATTCCTTGAGCGCGTCACGGGTCCCCGAGGTCGACGGCGGGCCGTAAACGAGGATCGGATCGGCGGGCAGCGCCGGATCGACATCCTTCCAGGTCTTGGTGGTCTGCGGCTTGCCATAGGGGCGTGCGGCAAGCGCTTCGTAGACCGTCTTGGGCGACAGATTCAGCATGATCCCGCCCTTCGCCGAAGCAAAAGCGATCCCGTCGAGCCCAACCTGAAGCTCAATGATCTCGTCGACCTTGTTCGAGGTGCAGCCATCGACCTCGCTCGGCTTCATCCGGCGCGAGGCGTTGACCATATCGGGTGTGTCGGGGCCTAGCCCGGAGCAGAACAGCTGGATGCCGTTGCCGGTCCCGGTGGATTCGATCAGCGGTGAGCGCATGTCCGGGTTTGCGCGACTGAAGTTCTCCGCGACCAGCTTGGCGAAGGGATAGACCGTCGAGGAGCCGACAGCGTGAACCGACTGCGCGCCAGAATCGCCCGAGCAGCCGGACAAGGCAGCCGCAGCGAGGCTTAGGGCGATGCCAGTCTTGATGAGCGCGGAGGCAGGGTGCGGCATAGGGAATTCCGATGGTCGCGGTGATGCTGATCTGTGCAAAAAAATGCGCTAGGGGCGTTTCGTGACAGGCGCATTACTCTGCGACACCGCCCCGCGGCGAGGGCCGCAGGATTCCCAGCCCGCAAGGCCACCGACTTTGCCAAATTCCTGAACCTATTCAATAATACATCCAAAACGGAGCAAGTGCGTTTAACAGCATCGTAAAAGCTTGGGTGGTAACGCCCGGCGCATGGTTAGTATTCGCTTTACCCTCCGGCTTTGCGTCGCCCTTGTGCTGCTGACGCTGATGGGGACGCGCGCGACGGCTGAGGATCATCGGGTGCCGGTGTTCCAGCCGATCTGCCATGCCGCCAGCACGATTGATACCACACCCGAGGCAATGCAATCGCGCGGCCAATGGACCTGCAACAACACCGCGTGGCGCTCGGACGTGCCGGTTGTCTGGTTGCGGTTCGAGGCGGAAAGCTGGCGCGGCAAGAAACTGCCGCAGCATTTCTTCAGCCGCATCGCGCGGTTCACCGCGATCACGTTTCACGCCATCGACACCGATGGCACGATGCGCACCCGGCGGCTGACTGAAGCGGACGGCCAACCCTTCCCGGCTGGTCCGGTGTTCCAGCTGCCGCTGCCAGAGGTGACATCTGCGACCACCGTGATCCTGGCCCGGATTGAGGCGCCGCACTCGGTTCCGCTGCTCACCGAAGCGCGGATCACCCATGATCCGGGCCGAGCCGAGTGGTCGCAAATCAACATGATGCTGATCGCCTTCGTGATGGGCATGCTGGTGTTGCCGCTGCTGTTCGACATCAGCTTTTTCCTGGTGCTGCGCGAACGCTTCGTTCTGCTGCACGCCGGCATGGCGGTCGCCATGATAGTCTATGCGCTGACAGCGGGCGGGATGGCATCGGTCTTTGTGACGCTCCCGGTGCCGCTTTTGGCAGTACTCGGGCCGCTGTCCTATGCCATTGGCGGAGGGCTATCAGCGCTGTTTGTCATCGCCTTGTTCGAGCGCGGCGTGCAGCCGCCACTGCTGCGGCGGGTGCTGATGACGACCGCATGGTTCACCATGCTCGTCCCGGGATTCTTCGCGCTCCAGCTCGATGCGACCCAGCCGTTTGACGACCGCGGCTGTTTTCTGACCTTCCTGCCCTACATTTTCGTGATCAGCGTTGCCGTATTGGACGGGGTGCGGCGCGGCAGCCGCGCGGCGCGCTTTCTGGCTGCAGCCTGGGCGCCGATCATCATAGCCTCGGTCGAGCGCTTGCTGCGCGGGCTAGGCTCGTATGTCGGCTCCTCGACGCTCGACCAGATGCTTTACGTAGCCATCGGGATCGAGGTGGTGGTGATGTCGCTTGCCATCGCCTACCGCTTCCTCGGCCTGCGCCGCGAGCGCGATGCTGCCCTTACCGAGGCGCACATGCTTGAGCAGATCTCGACCCGGGATTCGCTCACCGGTCTGATGAACCGGCGCGGGATCGAACGGCGCTTCGATGAGCTGCTGTCGCAGGGCTTCGATACTTTTGCGCTGGTCGATCTCGACCGCTTCAAGGAGATCAATGACGCCCATGGCCACCAGTGCGGCGATGCCGCGCTGATCGCCTGTGCGAGCGCATTGCGGGCGGGGGACGACCGCGATTCGGTAGCAGTCCGGTTGGGCGGCGAAGAGTTCGTGGTGCTGCTGCGCGGGAAGCGGACGCTCGAGCGCGCGGACGCGCTCCGGCAGGCGATCCCGCTGCGGATTGCCAATGCCGTACCGGGGCTCGAGTTGCCCGTTACCGCCAGCATGGGCGTGATCGTGCTGGCCGATGCGAAAAACCACGGGCTGGCGTTCAGCGACTTCTATGCCCGCGCCGACGCCTTGATGTACGAAGCCAAGGCGGCAGGGCGCAACCAGTTGGCGCACGAACGGATTACCCTGTTCAACACTGCGCCCGAGAAGCGCGGCGCCATCGCCGAGCGAGCGGCCTTAGGGAAGGGCCAGCGGGTTTAGTCCTTCAGGCGAAGGCTGCCAGCACCTCGGGCCGCACCCGTGCCAGCCGCCCGGTCGCGCGATCGAGCATCGCCCAGGTGGTTGCGGCGCTGACGAGGCGTTTGCCGGCAGCGTCGGTGAACTCAACCCGGCGCAGCGACTTGGCCCCTTGGGCCTGGCCTTCGATCCACGTCTCGGCGTGGACTTCCGCGCCCTCGGAGACATTGCCGCGATAGTCGATCTCATGCCGCACCACGACCCAGAAGAAGGCTGCGCGGTCCTCGGGCCGCGCGACCGCGTCCCAGTGGGCGGTCGCCATGTCCTGGATCCACTGCACCCAGACGGTGTTGTTGACGTGGCCGAGCTCGTCGATGTGCTTCGGCTCGGCGCGGAAGGTGCGGGCGAAGCCGTTAGCCATGCATCCACTCTGCCCACGGCAAGAAAGGAAGGCCATAGGTGGCGAGCGGCACCATGAACCAGTGCTGCCACCGGATCAGCCCTGCAATGCTCCAGCTTACGATGCCCACGAAGGAAACCGGAGCAGCGATTACCGCGTAGGAATAGTCCATCAGCAAGACGAGCCACGCCACGATCAGGACTGCGCTCACAACCATCACGCAGAGCGACAGGCGGTAAGCGACAGTCCTCAAATTGCTCACTCGCCCTCGCTCTTCGGCGACATCCCCATCTGCCACAGGATGAAGGCGAATTCCTCCGCCGTCTCCTTGAGGCTGTTCCAGCGCCCGGACTGCCCGCCGTGGCCTGCGCCCATGTTGGTCTTCATCAGCAGCAGGTTATCGTCGGTCTTGAGTTCGCGCAGCTTGGCGACCCACTTGGCCGGTTCCCAATAGGTCACGCGCGGATCGTTCAGCCCCGCCGTCACCAGCATCGGCGGATAGTCCTTCGCTTCGACCTGATCATAGGGCGAATAGGACAGCAGGTA
>JBJTTE010000268.1:0-4512 GCA_046080005.1 Erythrobacter sp. | reverse complement strand
ACCGAACAGCAGCGCGTTGGCCTTCGCGTCGGCCAGATCGTTGATCGCAACCAGATCGAGATCATGGTCGCTGCGCTCAAGGGTGGCGCGGGCGACAAGCCGACCGATGCGGCCGAAGCCGTTGATGGCAACTTTGGTGGCCATAAGTGGTACTCCTGTTTAGGCTTTCAATTGCTGAAGGATTTGCGGGACGATGGCGTCCGCAGTGAAGCCGAAATGGGCGAAGAGATCGCCCGCCGGGGCTGACGCGCCGAAGCCGTCGATGCCGATCGTGAGGCCGTGGCGGCCGGTGTAACGCTGCCAGCCAAAGGTGCTGGCGGCCTCGATCGAGACGATCAGCGCGCCCTCCGGCAGGATATCGGCGCGGTATTCGGGGCTCTGCTCGTCAAACAGCTCGGTGCAGACCATCGAGACAACATCCGTGCCGATCCCTTGTGCTTCGAGCTGCGCGGCGCAGGCTGCGGCGAGTTCAACCTCGGAGCCCGTGGCAAGGAGCACAACCTTGCGGTCCGCCTCGGCCCCCTTCAGTCGGTAGCCGCCCTGCGCCGAGCGGTTCTCCGCCGCTTCAAGCCGCAGCTGCGGGAGGTTCTGGCGGCTCAGCGCGAGCACGCAGGGGCGATCCTGCTGCGCGAGCGCAATCGCCCAGCATTCGGCGGTTTCGACCGCATCGGCGGGTCGCATCACCAGCAGATTGGGCATCGCCCGCAGCGAGGCGAGATGCTCGACCGGCTGGTGGGTCGGCCCATCCTCGCCCAGACCAATGCTGTCATGGGTCATGACATAGATCACCCGGCAATGCTGGAGCGCGGAAAGCCGGATCGCGCCGCGGGCATAGTCGGTGAAGACCAGGAAGGTCCCGCCATAGGGGACCACCCCGCCATGCAGCGCCATCCCGTTCATCGCGGCGGCCATGCCGAACTCGCGGATGCCGTAATAGACATAGCGACCAGCGTAATTGTCGCGGGTGAAGGCCCCGATCCCGCCTGCCAGCGTGTTGTTCGATCCGGTCAGGTCCGCGCTTCCGCCGATGGTATCGGGGAGCGCAGGGTTGATCGCCGCGAGCGCAATCTCGCTCGCCTTGCGGGTGGAGATCTTCTGCGGCGCGGCGATGAGCGATGCGATGTGGGCATCGAGGCTGAAACCCTCGGGCAGATCGCCCGCCATCCGGCGCTGAAATTCGGCCTTGAGCGGCGAGGCTTCGAGATGGCCCGCCCAGGTGCCATGCGCGCGGCGCCCCGGCTCAGCAGCGCTGTGCCAGTCGGCGGCGATGTCATGAGGAATGACGAAAGGCTCATGCGCCCAGCCCAGCGTCTCGCGCGCAGCCGCCACTTCCGCCGCGCCCAAGGCCGAGCCATGGGTAGCGCTGGTGCCTTGCTTGTTCGGCGCGCCCTTGCCGATCAGCGTGCGGCACGCGACCAGCGAGGGGCGCGGATCAGCCTTGGCCTCCTGCAGCGCGCGCGCGATATCGGCAAAGTCATGCCCGTCGCACTCGGTCACATGCCAACCTGCCGCGGCATAGCGGGCCTTGATGTCTTCCGAGGTCGACAGATCGGTCGCCCCGTCGATGGTGATACGGTTATCGTCCCACAGCACATTGAGCTTGCCGAGCCGCAAATGCCCGGCCAGCCCGATCGCTTCGTGGTTGATGCCCTCCATCAGGCAGCCATCACCCGCAATCACCCAGGTGCGGTGATCGACCAGAGCGTCACCAAACACCGCATTGAGATGGCGCTCGGCCATGGCAAAGCCCACCGCCATCGCCACGCCCTGCCCCAGCGGGCCGGTGGTGCACTCGACCCCGTCGAGCGGGAAGTTTTCCGGGTGACCGGCACAAGGACTTGAAAGCTGACGGAAATTGCGGATATCATCGATCGTCGGTGCGGCGTATCCGGTCAGATGGAGCAGGCTGTAAATCAGCATCGAGCCATGACCTGCCGAGAGCACAAAGCGGTCACGGTCAGCCCAGTCGGGTGCGCTCGGATCGAATTTCAAGTGGCCGGTGAACAGCACCGTGGCGACATCGGCCATGCCCATCGGCATCCCCGGATGGCCCGAATTGGCTGCCTCGACCGCGTCCATCGACAGGGCGCGGATCGCATTGGCCATCGGCTGCGGGCGGGTGGCATCGATACTCATGTAAGCAAAATTCCCCTGCGCAAGCCGCCGCGTAAGCCCACACGATTCGACCCGATCTTTATCACGCTGTGCCATTGCCGAGGCCAAGGGGGAGGTCAACCTTGCGCAGCGATATCGTGCCCCACCCGATCTGTGCGTGACTTATCAACAGCCTCGCCCAAGGCTTTGCGCCGCCTCAATTCTGTTGGTATTCCTAGGCACCATGAGTGCCGACCGTATCGCTGCCGCGCTGGCCCGGATCGAGGCTGCCATGACGCGTATCGAAGTTGCGCGGGCAAGTGCAGCGAGCGCGGACGCTAAAGCCAACGGCGGTTCGGCCCGGGTGGTCGAGTTGGTCAATATGCATGAGAGATTGCGCGAGCAAGTCGCTGAAAGCCTTCGCGAACTTGATCATCTACTGGCCGAACTGGAGGATTGAGGCCGCGTGATCAAGGTCACTCTCAGCATCGGCACCAAGAGTTACACGGTCGCCTGCGCCGATGGAGAAGAAGCACATCTGCGCGCATTGGGCGCGATGATCGCGGAGAAATACGCGCAAATCGGGTCCGCGCGCGCCCCGCTGGAGGCGCAAAACATGCTGTTTGCGGCGCTGTTCATGGCCGATGAGTTGAACGAGGCCAGGGCGCGCCTCGCCGAAGCGCTCAAGCCTGCGCCCGAGCCCGATACCAGCGAGGCCGATGCGTTGCGCGACGCCATCACGCGGCTTCAAGCCGAACTGGCGGTCGCGCGCGAGGCTGCATCCCGCTCTGCTCCGCCCGCCACCCCGGCGCCGCCGGTTCCCGAGGGCGACCTGTTTGGCGTCGCTGCTGCGGGCGCCGCCGTGGACGAAAACCTTGCCGAACAGCTCGAAGCCCTCGCCGTGCGGGTCGAAGCAAACGCCGTGCGGGTCGAAGCAAACGCCGATGCGCTTGAAGCGGCGATTGCAAGCGCCTAGATTGCAATGCGGCGGGACTGCCCGGCACGAGCCGATTGAATATCCCTGAGGCTATAAGCAATCCAATGGGAGCTGTCCCTGCCCCTGTCTGCCGGTTCGTCCGGAAGGCTCGGGTACACGGCGCCCACCTGACGTTAAAGGCGTCAGAGGATTTCGAGCGCAAACGACCCATGGTGGTTCCGCCACGTTTCTTGCCGCCCTACCGCTGCGCTGCTTGAGGGCGTCGTTTGCCGCCCTACCGCTGCGCTGCTTGAGGGTGTTTTGATTTCCGCATCGCCTTCTCGATGTGGTTTCCTCACGGGGCCCGGTCCTTGCAGGGCCACCCCTCCGGGCAGGCGCCCGAACCCCTTGGCGGGCTTGCGGCCTTTGGGCCGAGCGGAAGAAAACCGTTCGGGCTGAGCTTGTCGCAGCCCCGTTCTTCTGTTTGAGCAAGCTGGTGAACCAAAAAGATCAACTCCGCCGCACCCTCCGCGCCGCGCGCAAGGCCCATGTCGAGGCCCTGCCTGATCACATCCTCGCGCTGCTGTTCCATCGCCCGCCTGCGCCGCTGCTGGCGCGGATCGGGGATGAGGCGGTGATCGGGCTCTATCACGCCGGGCCGCACGAAGCTCCGGCCAGTGGCTACGCCCGCTTCTTCCATGATGCCGGGCACACCCTCGCCCTTCCCCGCTTCGCCGAACCCGATGCGCCGATGACCTTCGCCCGCCACACTGATCCTCATGCCGAGAGCGATCTCGCCCCTGGACCCTTCGGCATGCTTCAGCCCGACGCCGGCGCAGAAGCGCTGGTGCCCGATGCCTTGTTCGTGCCGCTGGTCGGCTTTACCCCCGCCCTCGCCCGCCTTGGTCAGGGCGGCGGGCATTATGACCGCTGGCTCGCGGAACATCCCCCGATCCTCGCCGTTGGCCTCGCATGGGACGCGCAAGCCTGCGAGGCCCTTCCGACTGAAGCCCACGACATGCCGCTCGATATGGTCGTAACCCCGACCCGGATCTATGGACTGACCTGATGCGCGAGACCCCGACCTGGCGAATTCCCTTTGGCATCGTCAGCTTGTTCATCCTGCTGATCATCTATGGCGTGCTGATCGCGCGCTATGCATCCGAGTTCATCGGGCGCTGGTCGGGCGGTGTGCAGACGGTGATCTATGTCGTGCTCGGCTTGATCTGGCTATTGCCGCTCAAGCGTTTTCTGATCTGGATGGAGACCGGGCGGTGGAGCCCGCCGGAAACACCGCAAGCAAAAGAAAAGGCGGACTAGAGCGGTTGGCGATCTGGCTGCGCCAAATCGGCCGCACCAGGTTGTTGTTTTACCGCATTTTCCGAACCGTCAGGTGATTCCACCTGACTGGAAAACGCTCTGACGCCCGCCTGATCATGGCCTTGAGGGCAGTCTTTCCGGGGAACAAGTGGCGCGAGTGACGGGGCTCGAACCCGCGACCT
>JBJTTE010000267.1:0-3954 GCA_046080005.1 Erythrobacter sp. | reverse complement strand
CTTCGGCTTCAACTCGTCGCGGTAAAAGCGCCGAGCCATCTCTAGGGCAGCGCCTTCCCAATCAGCGATCGAGGGCCTGCCGCCGCTGGACGCGCTAGACCTTTCGCGAACATCTAAAGGTGTATCAGATAAATGAAATAGTCGCGAAATGTCATTTACGTTGAACTTTAAGCCTATGACTTTAAAAAACTGCAATTCCTCTCCCTGATGATACGGGGTTAATTCTCTTACGCTTAGTTCATAATGACCATTTAGGTCATCAGCTATATTGAATTTATAATCAATATCACCATCTAGCATTGTTTCCTCAGTAATTCGTTCCTGCCGCTCCTTGATCCTCTTGAAGAGCATACGGAGAAAGATAAGTTTTTCTTCTTCGGAAACTTCGCCTCGCGTCGCGCCTTCGAGGCGCACCGTCCAGCTTTCAGCACTAAACCGAATTACACCGTCACAGGCCAAACTCACTAGCGCCTCAGCCCTTGGCCGCGACTGGCTCCCCATGTCAAAATGCCAACCGTGCGGACCATCAACCAAGCGCCCCGCCGCCTCGAACGTAACCCAATCCGTAGAAGTAGAAGCCGGTTCGTTCGCCATGTTTCAGCCACCCTTCCCGCCAAAGCGGGGCCCCTGATATTCGGGGCGCAGCCAGCGGACCTTGCCTGCTTTTTCCTCTGCCGCGCGCTCGGTGTTCAATGCCACCAGCCGCGCGACAATCTCGGCAGGGGGCGGGTCGGCTGGCCAGCCGTAGGCGGCTGCCACCTCGGCATCGATTTGCTGGTGGAGCCGGTCGATAATGCCGACGCGCGCGGCCTTGGCGCGGTCCACTTCCAACAGGTCCGAAAGCTGCCCGCTGCGCTGCCGATCGCGAAGGTTGTAAATCTCGGTCATGGTGAGGCGCGGCACCTCGGCGAGCGCCAGCTTGCGGGTTTCGTCCAGTTCCTCTGCCAAATCGGCAATCGCCGCTCGCTGTGCTGGGGTCGCATCGGGGAACGGGAAGGGGTCGAAGGTCTGAGTTTTGACGTAAACGCTATCATTACCGGCCCCTAGCCAACCGCCAGCAGCCAAGGCCCATTCAACATGAATGCGGGAAGATAATATGCCGAGGTGGTGAGCATCATCCGAACAAATCACCACCACCTTATCATCGCAAAGGACGTCAGCTGACAAAAATTGGAATAGCCGGTGCTTTGCCGTGTCCACCGTTCCAATGTATCGGGCTAAGCCATCGAGTGCGGGCCGCATCTCGCGCCTAGGTTCGCCGTGAATCCACCAGTTTAGGCGATAGGTGTCGCGGCGATTTTTATCGCGCTCTGGCTTTACGGTATCCAGCAGGTGTTGGTAAACCTCGGGAAAGCGCTGGCGAACCTCCCTTTCATCGAGTCCGAACAGATCAATTACAAACTTGTCGGCCACTACTTGCGGATTCCGGCCAGCTAAATCTTTGCCGTTCCGATATGGCCTAAGGTGCGCTTCAAGTCCGGCACGGTGCCCGAGCCGCAAGGCAACTGCATCGGCGCGTGTAATTGAAAAGCCCTTCCCGTGAAGCTTCACGCCATCATGGCAGATCCCCGAATTTGCCTGAATGCGCTGCACCTTAGTTACATCGGTTCCGCACGTCAGATCAGCATTGATACGACCGGGAATCGGCGGATGAAACTCCACCCTTGGGTTATCAGTATCTAAGCCGAATTCCTGCTTAGCGGTCAAAAGCGCTCCCTCATGCGCAGATCTTGCCGCAACGGTCATAGCTATACGAACCGCCGCAGGCCCCTTTTCCTTTGCGCCTTTGCCTCTCTTACGAGGCTGCCCCTTCGGCGGTTTAATCCAAGGATGGTCCGGAATCGCGAGCAGCAGTGAGGCACGTTCACCAGCCAGATAGCTTTCGATCACTCGGCGGCTAAATGTCTGCGTAATGCTGTTTGTGGTGACGAAGCCAAAGCGGATTAGCGGACTATCTTGCGCCACCAGAATATGGGCGGCTCGGTCCCACCATTGCATCACAAAATCAGCAGACTTGGGAACACGCGAGTTCGCTGCCCAAAGCGCCTCCACATAGTCATCGCCAAGCTCTTCTCGCAAATCCCCCCCGCCAATAAAAGGCGGGTTTCCGATGATGAAATCAGCCTCGGGCCAATCGGGTATCATCGGGTTTTCCGTATCCGGCTCGCCATTCGGCTTTTGGCGCAGCACCGCGTCATAGCCCGCATGCCCGCCGAAATTGATGTTCCCGAATTGCTTCAGCACCGGATTAGGCGCGGCATCGGGATTATTATTCATGCGCCAGCGCAGCCAGCCGATCCACAGCACCAGTTCGGCAATCACGGCAGCACGTGGGTTCAATTCCAGCCCCAGGAATTGCTGCGGCCCCACACAGGGCTCGGCCTTGCCCCCAAGCTGGCTGATGGTTTCCAGCACATCGCTTTCCAGCCGCATCAGGTTTTCCATCGCGACATACAGGAAATTGCCGGTGCCGCAGGCGGGGTCCAGAGTCCGCAGGGCGCACAGCCGGTCATGGAAAGCCTGAACCGCTGCCAGATCGGGTGCGCCCTCGGCGGGGTGCTGCACCGCATCCCATTCGGCCTCCAGAACGTCCATGATGGTCGCCTGCACCAGCCGCTCGACATATGGTCGCGGGGTATAGTGCGCCCCCAGCTTGGCGCGCTCGCTGGGGGTTAGCGCCTGTTCCAGCAGGGTGCCGAAAATGGCAGGTTCAACCTTGCGCCAGTCCTTTTTCGCCGCCTCCCATAGTTCGCCAATGTCGGCATTCGAAAGTTTGTAGGTCTGGGCAGATGCGAACAAGCCACCATTAAAATAGCGCACATCACCACCGATTGCGAAGGCATGGCGCGAGCCATGCGGCCTGCCCATCACGCCCCAAAGCTGCTTTAACTCAGGCCGGAAAGCAGCTTCGTTCTCCACCGCTCGCTCTAGAAACTTAGTGAAGCTATCCTTGGGCAGTAGCCCCACATCCTCGGCGAACATGCAGAAGATTATCCGCATTAGGAAAAGAGCGGTTTCTTCGATCTCAAGGCTGCGCTGGCTGTCCGTCGCGCCGTCCGTTTTGATGCGCTGCACCTTTTCCAGCCATTGCGACACGGCTGCGAGCCGCCGCGCAATGTCGCGCGATACCTCGGCAGACTTGGCGCGGGGATCGATGCTGGCAGGGTTGGTCCAGATCGCGCGGATGGTCGCCTGCACCTCTGGCTCTGCAAAGCGGTGCAGTTCCAGCCGGTAGGACGTTTGATCGGGGAAATAGCCATAACCCCGCCCGTTGCCGGACCAATCGAAATAGAGCTCGAAGGCGCGGCCTACATCGGAGACAATCAGGAACGGGGGCCAAGGATGATCGGCTGGCAGGTTGACGGCATAGCGCTTGGCCTGTGCCAGCGCGTCACGCATCAGCTTGTCATAGCGGGCACCCGAGGGCGCGGCTGGCGCGCTATCGGGGGTATCAAACAGCTGCGCTTGCGCCTTGTCGGCTTCGCTGAGGCGGGATTGCTTGCCCTCCAGAACGAAACAACCCTTTTTATAAAGGTCGATCGCGCCGGTATTGCCGCCAGCGCCCCCGCCCTGCACCGGCCCCTCAAATTGATAATCCGACAGCACCCCGCCCTCGGCAACGCCGGGAACGAGAAGCCCGAGCGCAAGGCACATGTCATTGATGAATTGGGGCAGATTGGCGCGCTCGGCCCCGCCGGTCACGCCACCCCACTTCGCAATAAATTCCGATACGGTCATGTCCGGTGCGGTGCCCCTCTGACCAGAGGCATAACCGCGCCGCTGCCAGCCGCCAAGTGACTGATTGGCCTTGGCTGCCTAATTCGCGGCAGCCTTCCCGATCGCGGTGACGTTATCCGCCATGCCGGACAACTGGGGGGCAACGTGGCGGCCCCATGCCTCCATCAGGGCGCGGCGCATGTCGCGCAGATCGCTGCGCAGATAGGCCTGTTCGGT
>JBJTTE010000266.1:0-3121 GCA_046080005.1 Erythrobacter sp. | reverse complement strand
CGCGAGCCGCGCGGCGGTCGATGCGGGCTATGTCCCCAACGACTATCAGGTCGGCCAGACCGGCAAGATCGTCGCCCCGGAAGTCTACTTCGCCATCGGCATCTCGGGCGCGATCCAGCACCTTGCCGGCATGAAGGACTCCAAGGTCATCATCGCCATCAACAAGGACGAGGATGCGCCGATATTCCAGGTCGCGGACATCGGGCTTGTCGCGGACCTCTATGCCGCTGTGCCGGAGCTGACGGGGGCGCTGTAAGGCGAGGGTTAGCTTCGAGAGGTTGGCGGCTGAAGTCGAGCTTTCTTGCGATTGTTGCAATCGGAGCAAAGAAGCTCAAAATTCGCCGCTACCCCAGCACCACCCAGTGAGGCGGGGATAATGTGGTCGAACTGTAATTTATCTGTTGAGTTACAGTGGCAACACTTCCCTCCGTCTCTTGTCCATACAAACTGGCGGGTGTCGTAGCTAATGCGAGTGTAGTCCTCCCGCGTTGTTGGCTTTGGTTTTTTGATCGGCTGCTGCCCATGCGTCTGAAGCAACTTCACAATCTTTGGCTTCGGGAGCAAAGTCATAGCGGGACGCCCGCTAGGGTGGAAAGGTCCTCAAGTGACCGCTTTAAGTTCCGCAGCATGATCAATTTTTGCGGGTTACCCTCCTTCAAATCCTGAATGTCACTCGCGGGCGCCGCTTTTAGGGCATCCGTTGCGGCCTTGACCGCGGCAAATAGGCTACTGCCTCGCGCAGGGTCGTTAGTGATGAGCACTATGGCTGCGGCTTCAAAATTCTGTTCGTTCAGCGCCTTTACGGCTTCCGCATTTGCGAGGACCTCCGAGAGCGAGCGAACCTGCCGAGCATCGGTGATTTTGCCAGCCTCAAGCCAAGCATAAAATGACTGCCGGAACTCTGCGCTCTCATGATAACGCTCTTTCAGTTCTCGCTTCTTCATCAATTCCTGAAAAAACGAAAACTTGCGGATATTTGTTGGCGAAGGATGAACCTGAAGATAATCGGTGGTGGACTTATAAGCAGCTAAAGCTTCACTTATTTTTCCTTTACTCATTCGGAGATGGTTGCTTAGCCAGTCGTACGTTTTGCCATATACGTTGAAAAGATCATGAATGTACTTCGCTTGCTCGTAAGCGTCCCAGCTTATTTTTTTCGCAACATGGAGGTCAGCAAGCAGCACTGCGAGATCTTCTTCGCTCAGATTGTGTTCATAGATCTGAGCCGGAATGTGTGAGAACCTTTCATCGCCCGGGTTCTGATCTGCCAAATGGCGGCTGCTGACCAAGCGGCAGTTACCTTCTCGAACGACAAACCGATCCCCGGTCCTCTGAACGATGATTGGTTCGCGCACGCCGCCATTCTGAAAAATCGACTGAGCCAAGGCCTTAACTTGGTCTTTCTCCCAAATCATCGCATCCAGCTGGCTCTGAGTGGCCGTTCCCCCGACTTGACCGACCAGATATTGGACGCGCGGGTTTCCCGTATCGAGATCGATCTCAGAAATCGGGATCCTTGCGGGGGTGTATGGAATTTGTTTGCCTTGAATAACGCTAATCGCAGCATTCATGAGTACCTCCAGTTTCATTGGTGGCAACCGCATAGCAGAGAAATTGCGGTACCACAAGTACCACGCGGTACTAATGGAAACTCTTTGAGGCTAGGTGCAACCCCATCCCCACCAGCCCGCCCACCAGCGTCCCGTTGATGCGGATGAACTGGAGGTCGCGGCCCACGGCGCCTTCGACCCGGTCGGTGATGGTGCGCGCGTCCCAGCGCTTCACCGTCTCTGACACCAGCTGGACAATCTGGTCGCCATAGCGGGTGGCGACGCCCACCATCGTGCGGCGGGCGAAGCGGTTGATCTGGTGCTGCAGCCGCGCATCCTGCTGTAGCGCCTGGCCAAGCTCGCCGAGCATATTGCGCATTTCCTCGCCCATCCCGCTGTCCGGATCGCGCGCGCGGCGGATCATCGATTGGCGAATGCGCTCCCACACCCCGGTCCACCACACCGCCACGGCAGGATTGGCGATCAGATCGCGCTTCATATCCTCGACCTTGGCGCGGGTGTCGGGATCGTGCTGCAAGTCCTGCCCGAGCTTCGCCAGCCCCTCTTCCACCTTGCCGCGCAAGGGGTGGTCGGGGTTGATGAGCACCTCGGCGAGGAGCTTGTAGAGCCCGTCGAGAACGCTCGAAGAGATGGTCTTGTCGATCCCCGCCCAGCGCAGCACGCCGGTCACGCGCTGGTGGATGATATCGCGCAGGGTCTCCTCATTGTCCTCGATGGTGAGCCCGGCCCAGCGCACGAAGCCATCGATTAGCGGCTGGTGGCGTCTATCGGCCATCGTCGTCTCGATCATCCGGCCCGCGAGCGGGGCAATGTCGAGCTTGCCGAGCTGGCTTGCAAGGCCGGAGCGCACCTGCGTGCCAAGGCGGTCGGGATCGAGGCTTTCAAGCACCTCGGCGAGCAGTTCCGCCGCGCCCGAGGTGATGCGCGAGCGTGCGTCGATCTCGGCATGGGCTCCGCGCTCGGGCGAGGCCGCGAGAAATTCGCCCACCGCCTTGGCGACATTCATCCCCGCCATCCGCCGGGCGACCACAGCCGGGGTGAGGAAGTTCTCACGCAGGAAGGCCGCCATGGTATCGGCGATGCGGTCCTTGTTGTCGGGGATGATCGCGGTGTGCGGGATCGGCACACCGAGCGGGTGGCGGAACAGCGCGGTCACCGCGAACCAGTCTGCGAGGCCCCCGACCATCGCTGCCTCGGCAAAGGCATTGATATAGCCCCAGGCCGGGTGAGCATCGCCTGCGGCAAGGCTGTGCGTGGCGATGAAGATCACCGCCATAGCGGCGAGCATCCCTGTCGCGGTCCACCGCATCCGCCGGGCGCGGTCAACCGTCAGCGGCTGGCCGCCCAGCGTCAGAGGCCTCAAGGAGCGCGTCGCCATATGCGGGCCTTAGCGCGGGTGGGGCGTGGCAGTCACGCCCTAACCCATTATTCTGCCGGTTCGGTCCCGGGCGGGAGCTTGGCGAGGCCGGGGAAGGGCTGGTCGGGGACCGGCAGAACGTCGCGACTTTCGTCACCCGGCTTGTAAGTCAGCATGCGCGCGCGCAGCCACG
>JBJTTE010000265.1:0-7873 GCA_046080005.1 Erythrobacter sp. | reverse complement strand
TGTTTCACGTGAAACATTTGTAGAACGTTCATTCTTGGTCGTGCGAACGCACGATGCAGACCACCATCAAGTGGCCGCAAATGCAAACTCCCCGATGATCCGAGCGGCATCCGCCGGGTCCTGGAAGGGGTGGAAGTGGGTCATGTCCGGGCGGTGCAGATCGCGCCCCTGCGGCAGGACATTGGCGAGCGCGGGCCAAGTCGGCGAGCTCTTGAAATCATTCAGCGTAATGAACTGCGCACGCACCACCAGCACCGGAATATCAACCCGCTTGGCGGCGTCCAGAATGGCGGCGTTGCTGCGGCTGGAAGCATAGACACTGGCCTCGACTTCCGGGGCGCAGGCCAGCTCCATGCCCTCGCCCGAGGCGGCAGGAACGAGGCCATAGCGGCAGTAATCCTCGAACACGCGTCGATCAAAGAGGTTGTAGGGATCGCGGCTGGCAAAGCGCTCGACCATCGCCTCGGCGCTGGGAAAGTCGCGCTTGCGGCGGATCGCCGGGTGGGGGTTGTCGGCGGTGTAGAGCGGGGCTCCGGGGGCGTAGAATTCGGGCGCAAGGATGACGGGATCGAACAGCACCAGGCGGGCGAAGCGGCCCGGATGATCGGCGGCGACTTGGACGAGGGTGTGCGCGCCCATCGAATGGCCGATGCCAACCGCCCCGGTGACGTCAGATTGCGTCAGGAAATCAGCGACATCGCTGGCGAGCAGCCGCCAATCGTCGATCGGCTCGGCGCGCGACAGGCCGTGACCGCGCAGGTCAATCGCATAGGCATGGTGGTCCGCGAAATGCGCGATAACCGCGTCCCACACGCGCCCATGAAAACCGGTTGCATGGGCGAAGACCAGCGGCGCAGCATCGCCTGGCGAGGGCCATTCATGGACCGCCAGATCAATGCCGCCGGTGGGATAGTAGCGAGTGACAGGGGCCGGGCGCTCAGTGCTCATGGCCGTGCCCCAACCCGATCAGCGGCGGGGTGTCAATCAGGCGGTTTTGGCAGGGGTGGTCGGGTGTGACCGGGGTCTAGGCAGGGTCTGCTTCCAGCTCGCCCCGGTTGCGCATAATGCGCAGCGCCTCGGCAATGCGATCAGGCGCGATCCAGTAGAGCGCCCCGCAATAGAGCGCCATGCCGAGCGGCACGGCAATCGCCAGTCCGAGCAGATCGGGCACGGGCGGCAGCACGCGCAGGACCAGCGCCACGCCGCCCGCCATCGCCAGCGCGGCCGCAAGCGGCGGAGCCAAAGCGCGCGCCAGGCCTTCGACCGTCAAACCGAGAATGCCGCCCGACAGGCGGACGGTGGCCGTCATCAAGACCGCCATTCCCCCGACCCAGCCCCAGGCAAAGCCCTCCACACCCCAGTGCGAGCCGATGAAATAGGCGCTGGGCATGACCACGCTGCCGATCATGTTGATCCGCAGCGCGACCCATGGAACGCCGCGCGCATTGGTCGCCGGTGCGAACAAAATCTGCAGCGTCATCATGGCCATAGCGGCTGACAGGATCGGCAGCAGCGGGGCAATATCGTTCCACTTTTCGCCCAGCAGAACCGGCACCAGCAGCGGAGCAACCACCGCCAGTCCGGCATAGGCGGGCAGCGCGACGAGCATCACCAGGCGGATCGTCGCCAGCAGCGCCGACGCGCCCCAGTCGGTTGCTCCCTCGCTTTGCTGGCGCGAATAGGCGGCATAGGCGACCTCGTTTATCGGCGGCACGAACTTGGCGGCGAGCAACTGCGCAAGGAACAGCCCGGTGGTGTAAACTCCCAGCTCGTGCGGATCGAGCAGGCGCCCGGCGATCATCACATCGGCCTGACTTTGCACGAACCAGTACAGCTGGGTCGCGGTCATGACCCCGCCGAAGCCGGCAATATGCCCCGCCCCGGCGAAGCGGAAGCTGGGGCGGATCGGCGCGCGCGCGGCAAGGGTCATCCCGACAGCTTCGGTCAGCAGCATCATCAACGGCGCCGAGACCAGCGTCCATACCCCCCAGCCGGACAGCGCCCCGGTCAGCGCCGTGCCAGCCCCGACCAGCGCCGCCGTAAGCCGCACTTGCGCCGGGCGACGGAAGTCCATTTTGCGCGCAAGGATCGCTTGCGGCAGGGCGGAGAAAGGAACCGTCAGATAGAGCAGCGATTGGACCCGCAGCATGTCGGCAACCAGCGGTTGATCAAACCACATGGCAACCAGTGGGGCCGCGAGGAACTGGGTCAGCGCCAGGCCGCAATTGAGCAAGACCAGCATGCCCAAGGTCTGGCGCAGGCGCTCTTCGCTGACCTCGCCCTCGCGGATCAGCGCGGATGCCAGGCCCCAGCCATTCATGGTGCTGAGCAGCACCAGCATGACCTGCGCCATGGCAAACAGGCCATAATCCTGCGGTGAGAGCAGGCGGATCACAATCAGCGTCGAGGCCCAGGATACGATCTGCATCAGCACCTGGCTGCCCGAGCGCCAGATCACCGCTGTACGCACCTGCGCGGCGAGCGAGGGCTTGATCGAGGCCGCAGGAGGGTTGGGATCGGCTTCAGCCATGACATGCCTCAAGCGGGACCACCAAACCGGCGGGGTCCTGCTGCGGCGCTTTGCCCCACACCCGTTGCAGCAAGCGGGCCGCGATGCGGCTGCGCACGAACAAGAGATCGCGCATCTGGTATCCGGGCCTGGCCCCCATACAGCGCTTGTAACCACTATCGCCTGCGCCAAGGTCAACCACGCTTTGCCCGGCCGCAATGGCATCGCTTACTGCCCGGTAATTGGCAAGTTTTCCGATCTCGTATTTCCCGAGATCGCTCATATAGCTCCCGGCAATGCCGTATCGGATCGGCCCATCATCAAGATCTAAGCTGAAGGAGACCGGGCGGCCATCAAGGGTCACCATCGTCGCGCACAGGTTTGCGGCGAGAACGGGGTCCGCGCATGCATCGCGCCACAAGGCGCGCTGGTGCGGGGCCATGAACTTCGCGCCGCTCCCGTCGGTTTCGCGCGCGATCCAGCTAGCGGCTTCCACCGCGGCGAGCTGATCGAGCACGGCGTCGCTCCAATCATCCCCGCGCACATACCGCCATCCGACCGTGCCGACGCTGGCAAGACGGCGCTCGGCCTTGGCGAGGCGCTTGGCCGTGCTCTCGCGCGGCCAGCCCTGTGCGCGGGCATTGTCGAGGTCAACGACCCAGCTGGTCCCGGCGGCGCGGGAAAGGACGGTCCAGCCCGCAATCTGCGCGGCTTCGACCAGGATGGTCGTGGCGGGATCATCCCGCCGGGTCGGGCCAAGCCGCCATACCCGGCCAAGCCCGCTTGTCCCGGCGCGCTCAAGGCCTTGCGCCAGTTCGAGGACATTGCAATCGGGCGAAATCAGCACACTGCGGAAGGGCCAATAGCAACCGGGGACTTTGCGTGCTCCAGCGATCGCGGGGCCGAAGGGCACAGTCGGGATGGCAGCCAGCGGGGTACCGTTTTTGCGCTTTACCACAAGGGTGCGGCCTGGATGCGATTGGCCCGCGCCATACCATGCGGCGCGCAGGAAGCCGTGGCCGGACAGGTTGCGGGCCGCCAATGCGTCGATGACCGGCGCAAAGCCGTTGCTCGCCGCGACCATCACTTCGTCGGCTGCAATCCTGCTTTCGTACATTGCTCACCTTCTTGCGGCCGGGGCGGCGCGCGAGGCAAAGCCATAGCTGGAGGCCCGTAACCACCCGGTTAACCAAGGCCAAAGAAGCGCCAAGAAGGGTCGGGACGCGGGACAGCAGGGCTCTGGCGTGGTCCGGCGGCGGGCCGCAAGCGGCCAGGACCTCAGCGCTTGGGCACAGCCTCGTGATTATAGGGGCAATGCCGACAGGCCGATCCGCAGCATTTTCCGCGCTGCAAATGGGCAAGCGCAGTGAACACCGTGTAGCCGGTCGCGGGGTCGAGATAGCTTGTTTCGCCGCGCGCGCAGGCGGCCTCGTGCATGGCGTGCCATTTGGGAAGGCGATTCTGTCTTTTACAAACCCATGGGGCGTGTGATATGAGCCGCCCATGGATTTGTTTGAAAACCTGCTCAAGCAGTTAGCCGCCGTGCAAGACGTGTGGTTTCCCTTTCTGCTTGCCGTTGGCCTAGTAACCGCTTTGGTTTGGCGTGCGGTTGACTATGCCTACAGCACTCGCCTGACGAATGCCGAGAGCACTCAGGGGCTCTTGGAGCGCCAGCTTCAGGAGTACAAAGATAAGCTGAGTGGTGCCTCTCCCGATGAGGCAAAGGCGAGGCTGGATGCGCTTGAGGAGCGTTTGAATAGACTTGCGCCACGTCAGATTTCTGCCGAGCAGCGCGACCAGATGGCTAAGGTGCTGGATCCGTTTAGAGGAGCACTTGCCGAGATCTCTCAAGATATGGCGTCAGCGGAAGCGGTGCCGTTGGCAAGAGCGATAACTGCCGCATTCAATAGCGCTGGCTGGCAAGTCCAAACTCCCATGGTAATGGGAATTGGGAACCCACCCCTAAGTGGCATAAAGCTGGAAGTGAGTGACCGGGCGTCTCTCACTCCGCATGAAAACGCCGCTGCGCAGGCGCTACGGACGGTTGGGCTAGAGTTCGATGTTGAAACGTGTCCACCGCATCCAGCCTCGCACGGACACCCATTGCCTGCTGTAAGAATCCTGCTGACTAGTCGGCTTCAGGATTAGGGGCGGGGGGCTGCCTCACCAGCTTACCAAGCCGCTCCTTGAAGCGCTGCTCGTCGTCGTCGCACGCAAGGTCGCGAGCGGCGTCCTTAAATTTCTCCAGTTGACTCTTGCCCTTATCGGCGGTGTCTTCTGCTTTCATGCCAAATGCCTACATTTTTGCCGACGAAGCGGGTTGCTTCACCTTTACGCGCCGACAGCCAGGGCGCAAGGATGGCCCGTCTGATTATTTCATCCTTACCACAGTTACCGCAGCAACATGGACCATTAGTGACGACCTTCTACACATTCGTCGTAACTTGAGTCTGAACGGAGAGCCGGAGCGGGACAAACTCCATGCCACCACCGATCTCCAAGAAGTACGGAATGAAGTGTTCGCTGTGCTTGCGAAACAGCCATTCAGGATTGATGCGACGATCTTGAAGAAATCCAAGGCACAACCGCAGACGAGAACGACTGAAGACCGATTTTATAAGACAGCATGGTATTACCATCTAAAGCATGTCGGTCCACGCGTTGCCGCTCACGTAGACAAAATGCTCATTACCGCAGCGGCTTTAGGGACACGCAAAACGCGTGCCGCTTTCAAGGAGGCTGTCAACGAAACCGTGCAACAAGTTCTCCCAAGGGATAGGTGGGAAGTTGCGTTTCATGAGTCGTGCAAAGACCCGCTGCTATGGGTGGCCGACTATTGTTCTTGGGCTATCCAAAAGCGGTGGGAGCAAGGGGACGAACGTTCATACTCCCTTATAAAAGATAAAATAAAGACCGAGTACGATTTATTCGCACCCGGTCTTAAAGAGTATTATTAGTGGCCCGCACTCTCCAGCTATTCCTTTCGGAAGGTGCTACCCAAGAGCATGGTCGCCGAAGCAAGGGCCAACTTGCAATATGATGTATCAATACGCTTTTGTCAATAGAATCAGTATCTTGATTAAACCAAGGAAATTGAGTCACTTAGCGCCATCGGCTTCGATTTCTTGGTTTGAAGCCCGGAAGCCAAAGCTGCACCGGGCGCTTAGGCGCTTGCACGAGGCCCTTCATAGGTGAGGCGCTTGCCAGCGATACCCTGCACCGCGATTGCAGCGCGCTGACGATCATCGAAGCCGTTGGCGGTGCGAGTGTTGTAGCGGAATTCGAACTCGGCAAGGTAGCGGTGCAGGTGGCGCTCGGCGCAATGCTGGTACACGCCGCGCATACCCCGCTTGAAGATCGAGAACGCGCCTTCAACGGTGTTGGTGTGGATGGTGCGATCTTCGCGGCTCACGTAGTTGAAAGCGGCGTGGATGGTGGTGCGGTGCTCGGCAAATTCCTTGCCGATGCGGCCATACATGGCAGCTTCGTCAGTCATCAGGCGGGCTTCGCGGCTGATGTTGGCGCGGACAATCGGGTGAATGTCCTTGGCGCGGCTGTTTTCAATGTGGAACCAACGGCTCTGGCCGCTCTCACGGTCAACCAGCGCCAGAACGGCGTGCTTGTGGCCGTAGCCGCGACGGTTGCCCTGATAGTCAGCCTTCTTGCCGATGTAGGTTTCGTCCACTTCCACCGCGCCACCGCCCGAACCGAACGGGGTAGCCAGATCGCCAGAGCGCATGGCTTCGCGGATACGATGGGCGAGGAACCATGCACTCTTGTACTGGACTTCGAGAACGCGGCTGAGCTGGTGGGCGCTGATGCCCTTCTTGCTCGACACCATCAGGTGAACGGCCTGAAGCATCTTGGTGAGCGGAAGGCGAGCGTGCTCAAACACGGTGCCGACCTTGGCGGTGAACTGCTTACGGCACTCGCCGCACTTTTTGAGGCCGTGACGGACCTTGCCCTTGGGGTTCTTCTTGCTCGCCTTGGAGCGAACGCCGGACAGGTCGTACACGCGGCCACCCACAACGCCGCAATGCGGGCAGACGATTCCATCGGCCCACACGATGCTCTCAAGATACTCGAAAGCCTTGGCTTCGTCATGAAAGTGGGGGGAAGAAAGAACCGACATGGTGAGTGCTCCGTTGATGAGCAATCTCTACCGCATCAATGTGGGTTTGTAAAGTGCATAATCGCCTTGTCCTAACCGAAGAGTGTCACGATGTCAACCAAAAAGAACCATATTGGTTCACGCTGGTGCCACTTGCCTGCCGCCGGGCGCTCGCCTAAGGCCCGCGCTCCCGGGCACAAGGAAACCTCCACTTGCGTTGGCTGCGCTCCCTTTACGAATGGACCATGGAGAAGGCCTCGCATCCCCACGCGGAGGCGTGGCTCGCGCTGTTCTGCTTCATGGAAGCGAGCTTCTTTCCGGTGCCGCCCCACCCGCTGCTCGGGCTGATGTGCCTCGCCGAACCCAAGAAGGCGCTGCGCTTCGCCGTGATTGCCACGCTCTCTTCGGTCGCGGGTGGCCTCCTGGGCTACGGGATCGGCCACTTCCTCTACGAGAGCATCGGCGCCCAACTGCTCGAGTTGCTCGGCCTCACCGCGAGCTTTCCCAAGGCCGCCTGCTACCTGCGCGAGATGGGCTTCTGGATCTTCGTCGCCAAGGGCGCGACACCGATCCCGTTCAAGCTGCTGACGATCACCGCCGGCTTTATCGCCATGCCGCTCGGCATCTTCGTCATCGCCAGCCTCGTCAGCCGTTCGATCAGCTTCATGATCGTGGGCGTGCTGTTCCGCCTGTTCGGGGCGCCCATCAAGGCCTTCATCGACCGCTACCTCGGGCTCGTCACCGCCGGATTCATCGTGCTGGTGATCGGCGGCTTTGCGGCCATCACGCTGCTCGACGGCGAGAGCGGCGGGGCGAGCTCGAAGTGCGAGATGGCCACCATGCCCGCCTGACCTGCCGGATCTTTCCGCAAGAATCTTGCTCGAACAGCGTTGACGGCAGCCCGATTCGTGCGATTCTCTTCTCGCTTTCTTCTTGTCAGCGTGAGGAGGAGTGATGACGGACCGCGCGTTTCTGGCCCAGATGGCAGGCTACGGCCTGTCGACGGTCGAGATCCACTACTACATGCCCGATCACCGCAGCCTGCTGCAGCAGTTCGTGATGCAGCAATATGACGTCGCCCCGCAGTTTCCCGAGCTCGACCGGTTCCTCGGGTTCTGGCGGCGCGAAATTGACGCGGTGCTCCATTCGGTCAGGGTGGCGCACAAGCACCTGATCGGCCCGCAGGAATGGCGCGCCGTGGACGGGATCATTGCGATCCACTGATTTTGTGGCCACCTTCGGTGGCGCAGACC
>JBJTTE010000264.1:0-9351 GCA_046080005.1 Erythrobacter sp. | reverse complement strand
CTTTCGGTCTGCTCTATGACGAGGTGACCGCGACCAATCTCGTCAAGATCGATGTCGAGGGCAATAATGTCGGCGGCTCGCCCTATATGGTGAACAAGGCGGGCTTCACCCAGCACGCCTATTTCCACAAGCATCTGGGCGGGCGGGCGGACGCGATCTGCCATGTCCACACCACCGCGACGATGGCGGTGGCGAGCCATAAGGATGGCCTGCTGCCGATCAATTTCTACGCCTGCAATTTCCAAGGGCAGATCGGCTATCACGACTTTGAGGGGGTGACCGTGCGCCCCGAGGAAGGCGAGCGGCTGGTCCAGAACCTTGGCAACCACACCATTCTGATGCTGCGCAATCACGGCCCAGTGGTGATGGACCGCACCATTCAAGGTATGTTTGTCAAGATGTGGGCGCTGCAGCGTGCCTGCGAGATCCAGGTGGCGACGCTGAGCATGGGTGAGCCTGTGCTGGTCCCGCAGGATGTGGTCGATGTGCACCAGCGCGACCTTTCAGTGATGACCGGACAGGGCGGCGCGGGGCTGTTCGATTTCGAGGCGTGGAAGCGCAAGATCGACCGGATTGACGACAGCTGGCGGCAGTAAGCCGCTAGCAGGAGCCGCTTATGGCGGGGATGACTGTCAACGAGCAGCCGGTTGAGTTCGACCTCGATCCGCGCATGCCGCTCGTCTACGCGCTACGCGAGGCGATGAACCTTACTGGCACCAAGGCCTGCGGCGGCGGGGACTGCGGCGCTTGCACAGTGCTGGTCGATGGGGTGGCGCTCAAATCCTGCGCAATCACGCTGGCCGAGTCCGAGGGGCGGATCATTACCACCATCGAGGGGCTCAGCCGGGACCGCTCGCATCCGGTGCAGCAGGCGATGGTGGCGCAGCAGGCGATCCAGTGCGGCTTTTGCACGCCTGGTATTGTCATGGCGGCGGTCGCACTGCTCCAGCGCAATCCCGCTCCGACCCGCGAGGAAATGGACAGCGCGATCCCCAACATCTGCCGCTGCGGGGTCTACCCACGCCTGATCAAGGCCATCGAGCAAGCCGGGCGCATCGCGCAGCGGCAAGAGCAGGTCAGTGCTGCCCCTGCGCCGGCGATCAGCGCCGAGGATGCGGCCAAGGCGGTGCCCGCCTTGCGCGTCGCGCCGTCAGAATAAAGCGGCTCGCCTGCACCGCCTCGATCAATAGCGCAGCGTCAGACCGACCTGAATGGTGAAGGGCTGGCCCGGCAGAGCGCCGCGTGCCCGGTCGGTGATGTAGAGAGTATCAAACAGGTTGCGGGCTGTTGCGAATACCTCCCAGCGCCCTTCCGGAGGGCCGTAGGATGCCGCTACGTTGACCTGCGTCCACCCATCGATCAGCCCGCGTTGGCCATCGGGCGTGACCGGGATAAGGTTTACGTCATCGGCGAAGATCGACGATTGGTTGATCAGTTCGACCTGCCCGGTGAAGCCCTTGTATTCGACGCCAACCGCGCCTGAGAGCAGCCATTCGGGCGAATAGGGTAGGCGGTTGCCATCGACGTTGCGTGCGACGCCGCAAGGCACCCTGCCTGCGCCGGTCGCAACCAGTGTGCCGGTGGTCGCCCCGTCAAAGCACGGCGGGGTCGCGATGCGGGTGCTGTTGTAGCGCGCTTCCTCGACCCAGGTCACTGCCAGACGCGCAAAGACATCGGTATCTCTCCCGGTCCAGCCGGCGGCGCGCGATGAGGCATTGACGCCCAGCTCGGCGCCGCGATGCAGGGTTTCGCCAGCCGACGTAAGCGTCGCGCCGATCCCGCCAGCCACCGATTGCGCGACAATCTGGTTCTGGAAGTCCATCACAAACAGGGTCGCATCGGCATTGATGCCGCGCACAAATTCGCCGCGCAAACCGACTTCGTAGTTCCAGCTCAATTCCGCGCTGAGATCGACCGAGCCACCTGCCGTGGTGATGATGTCCTCAACCCGCGGCGGTGCAAAGCCACGATGGACGCCGCCATAGAGCGTGATGTCCTCGGTGATATTCCAGGTCGCGCCGATGCCGGGCAGGAGCTTCTCGACCGTTTCGCTCCCACGGGTGGGGGCGGTGACGGCGCCGGTCGGACGCCCGCCGACAAGCACGCTGATCGGAAGATTGCGACGGGCATAGTCGATAGCCTCGAGCCGCGCGCCGGGGATCAGCGCAAAGTCGCCAAAGACGATGCGCGACTGGATGAAGGCGGAAAAGGCGTTGGCATCGCGCTCGTTATTCTCGCGCACACCGGCGTTGACGGTGGTTCCGGGGGTGCGGGCATTCGGCGTGTCGCCGTTCCACTGGCGACGGCGCTGGCGTTCCACGTGATAGCGCACGCCGACCTCGGTTTCGCCTTCGAAGCCCAGCAGCGCGTGATCAAAGCTGAGCCGCGTTTCGATCCCGTAGGTGTCATAGTCGCGCAGGCGGCCTTCGTTGCCGCAAGTGGTGTTGAGGTTGGCGAGGCCGCCGCAGGCCGGATCGCTCGCATCATTCGGGCGCTGGTTGCTGTTTGAGGATTGCCGCCACCAGTCACGGGTGAAGTAGTGATAATAGGCGGTGGTGCGCAGCGCCACATCCTCGGCGAGGTCCCAGCGGTGGGCAATGGTGGCGTTGAGCCGCTCGGTCTGGAAATCATCATTGACGAAGACATTGCCGCGCGGATTGGCGGCGAACTCGTCACGGCGCAGGCCTGAATAGGTTACCTGGCTGTCCTCGCGGAAGCGCGATAGCTTGATTGTCAGGCCGTGGCTGGCCCCCAGCTCCCACGCGGCCTTGACAAAAATGTCGGTGAACCGCAGCGACTGGTTGTCGCGGTTACCATCTGTCTGGTTATGGTTGACGTGGGCGAAGACTCCGCCGCCGAGCAGGCGACCGCCAAGCTGACCGTCAAGCATCAGCATGTCGCGGTTGCCCACCGCGACTGTGCCGCGAGCAAAGAACTCCTCGGGCGCGTCGGGGGTGATGTAATTGATGACCCCGCCGATGGTTTGCGGGCCGAACCGCACCTGCGCTGCGCCCTTAAGCACTTCGACGCTGCTGAAGCGCTGGATCGGCGGGTGATAATAGGCGGAATTGTCGCCATAGGGCGCAAAGCCGAGCTGGACACCGTCTTCGAGCAGCAGCACCTTGGTCGAGCGGATCGGATTGAGGCCGCGAATACCGATATTGGGACGCATCCCAGCGCCTTCTTCGTCGCGCGCGAAAACGCCCGGGAACATCCGCAACGCGTCATTGGCGTTGAGCACGCGGCTGCGCCGTAAATCGACATCGGTGATCTTGGCGGCGGAACCGGCAATCTCATCCGCGTCCTCAGCGGTGCCAACCACGATGATATCGGTCGCGGGCTGCGTGGTTGTGGTTGCAGCGGCGGCGACGAGCGGGCTACTCTCCCTCGCCGGTGCCGTCTCTGCCTCTGCGTCCGCCGTGGTTTCGGCGGCGGCAGGCAAGGCAATCGTGGCGCAGCCCAGCAGCAGGGCGGTGCGAGTAAGGGAGAAGATCATAGCAGGCCTTTCACGTTTGATCGCGGGCTTTATTGAGAATATTTCGCACCTGCAAGACTATTCCGGGCTGAAATTGATTATCATCATATTGTGTTCATATGGCCACATCTGGCCGAGGTGAGCGGCTGCTGGACCGCACGAGGAGACCGGCAATGAAGGCGACAATCTGGCACAACCCGGCCTGCGGGACATCGCGCAAGACCCTCGCGATTCTGGAGAGCCTATCCGGGGTCGAGGTGACTGTGGTCGAATATCTCAAGACCCCGCCGACGGCTGAGAAGCTTGCTCAACTTTACCGCGATGCCGGGATCCCACCGCAAGAGGGCCTGCGGCTGCGCGGCACGAATGCCGCCGAACGTGGTCTGCCCGATGCCGATGATGCGACCGTGCTCGCGGCGATGGCCGCCGATCCGGTCCTGATCGAGCGTCCGCTGGTCGAGACCGACAAGGGTGCGCGCCTGTGCCGTCCCCAAGACGTGGTGCTAGAGATCCTCTGATGTGTGTGCCAGCCTGCGCGTGCGCTCGCGGCGGATGCGCCGCCGATCAGGGTCGCATTTCGGATTCGGTTGTCCCATTCGGTCGCGCAGCGATCGCAAGGCCGACCGGCCGCCCGCAGGCGCCTGGAGCGTAGCGTAGGAACAGCGCCGAGGACGGGCCCACGCCGGTGGGCACGCCATCAAGAACGCATTAACTCCCCATCCGGCTGAAGCTTGAGCCATCCGTGCACCAGCACGGTCAGGCACAGCCCCACGATCAATCCGAAGCCCAGCCAATCCGAATGGCCATAGAGCCACACGCCAAGGGCCGGAGCGTAGATATAGCTCGCGCCCGCGAGGCTGGCGACGATGCCGCTTGCCTGACCTTGCTCCGCGCGGGTCACCGCGAGCGAGGTGCCAGCCGTGGTCCCCGGACGAAACAGGCCAAAGCCGAGCGAGGCAATCGCATAGCCGAGCGCGATCAGGTGAAGATCACCCGCCACCGCGAGCAGCACCGTGCCGATTGCGGCCGCGCTGATGCCCCACAAGGTCGCCGCGCGCGGGCCGAGATCAAAGCGCGGGATCAGCCCCCATTGCGCCAGCAGGGTGGCAATCGCCCCGCTCATCAGCACCAGCCCCACGGGCCCTGCTCCCTCGGACGGGTTATCGCGCAAGCCCATCCGGTCGAGCACCAGAAAGCCTGCGATCCCCAGCACCATCGCTTGTGCATGGCCGCCGAAGAACCCGGCAAAGACCCAGGGTCGCAGCCGCGCATCGCGCCAGCTCAGGCGCGGCGGCTCACCGCTTGCTTCCTCAAGCTCGCTCAATTCCTGCGGATCGACCGGTGCGCCGCTTGAGGCGCTCGAATAGGCCACCGCCTGACCACGCGCGGCATATTGCGGCTCATCATCGGGCAGGCGCAGCCGCAACAGCACCAGTGCGAGCACGCCGATCAGCGAGAAGCACAGGAACGGCCCGGTCAGCCCGATACCAAGAAAGGGCAGCACCATCAGCGGTGCCAGCGCCGGGCCGATCACCGTGCCCAGCCCGAAGCTCGAAGCGATCAGCGATAGCGCCTGAGTGCGAGTGGCGCGCGGCGTGCGCGAGGCGACATAGGCTTGCACCGCCGGGGGTGCAGCACTGCCGAACCCGCCATAAAGGCTGCGCGCCGCAGCAAAGGCGATCAGTGTCCAGAAGGCGCTCATCCAGCCCGAGAGCCCCGCCCATAGCGCCGCGCCGCACAGTACGAAAGAGATTACGAAACCGGTCAGGCCAAGCGCCATCATCGCCTTGCGCCCGCGCTTGTCCGAACGCCGCGCCCAGAACGGCGCACATACCACCCACAGCAGCGCCGACCAGCTATAGGCCAGGCTGATCCACACATCCTCGACCTGCAAGGCCGTGCCGATCGAGGGCATCACCGATTGCATCGCGGTGTTGCCCGCGGCGGTCACCAGCATCACCGTGAAGAGCAGCGCCATGCGCGCAGGTGGGATCGCTCCCGCCGCGGCGGCGGGGGCAGCGACCCGCGCTCTCCGGTTCAGATCGGGATCGGTATCAGCCACGCGGCGTGTCTATTCGAAGGTCGCCGCAAGGCTCGCAGTTGTCGGGCCTGCCAGTTGGCGATGGATCGCGACAGTCACCACGAGGAAAACCACCGTCAGCAGCGCGTTGATGAGCGCGCTCACAATGTCATTGCCGAGCGTGGCGACCGGCTCGCCAATGGCTGACAGCACCAGACTCAGCAGCCCCGAAACCAGCGCGCTGATGATCCCGATGGTGAACAGCAGCAGAGCTAGGAACAGGAGGATGCGAAAGCTGTTGCCCTTGGTTAGCCGCCAGGAGCGCAGCAGCGCCGTGATCGGATTGGTGGTCCCCTCGATCGCGATCACCGGCGCGGTCAGAGAAAATTTGATCGCCAGATAAATGATCACGACCATCGCCAGGACCGCGGCGAGCAGAGTGACGGCTGGCGGCGTCAACGCGGCGAGAATGCCGAGCGGAACGCCAACCACCACCGCCGCGCCCAGAGCGCTGAGCAGCTGCGCCGCAACATAGGCCGGGATGCTCTTGAGCCCCGTTCCCAATGCCTCGCCCACAGTCGGATTGCCGCGATCGCTGAGCAGCGCAAACAGGCTCATCGAACCGACGAATTGCACCAGCATCGTCGCCAGGATCAGCGCCCAGTTTTCGGCATAGGCCGCGCTGATCTGGGTCATCATCGCGTCAAGGACCGCCTCTGGATTGCCGCCGGGCGCAGGGCTGGGCGGCGCCGGATTGGCGAGTTCGGGCACGAACAGCGAAATGGCGAAAGTGGGCAAAAAGAAAAACAGCCCGGCCACCGCGCTGATCGAATCGCGATTGCTGCCGATCAGCCCCGTCGCCTGCGTCCATGCCTTGCCCATATCGAGCTTGCGGTCTGCCATGTCTGATCCCTTCCAGCGCGAGAGCTGACGCCCGGCGCGCAATCATCTCTTGATCTCGCCGCTCAATGCCCCCACCGCTGCGGCATGGCAAGCATTGCTCCGGCCCGCGCGGGTGCCTTTCCGATTGAATGGCGGCGTGACCTCGCCCCGGTGCCCTATGCTGAGGCGCTGGCGGCGATGGAGGCGCGCAACGCGGCGGTCCATGCGGGCGAGGCCGCCGAGCTGATCTGGCTGCTCGAACACCCCCCGGTTTACACCGCCGGAACCAGTGCTGATCCGGCTGAACTGGTCGATCCGCGCTTTGAGGTGGTCGAGGCCGGGCGCGGTGGGCGCTACACCTATCACGGACCGGGCCAGCGGATCGGCTATCTTGTGCTCGATCTCAATCAGCGCGGCAAGGACGTACGCTGTTTCGTCCATGCCATCGAGGGCTGGGTGATCGCGACGCTCGCGACCTTCGGTATCGAAAGCTGGCGCGCGGAAGGCCGGGTCGGCATCTGGACGCGCGACATTGACGGTGCGGAGGCTAAGATCGGCGCCATCGGCGTGCGCGTGCGGCGCTGGGTGACGATGCACGGCTTTTCGGTCAATCTTGATCCCGATCTCACGCATTTTGGCGGGATCGTGCCGTGCGGGATCGCGGAATATGGCGTCACCAGCCTTGCGCGGCTGGGGCTCCATGTGTCGGCGGAGCAATGGGACGCCGCGCTCACCACCACAAGCGACGATTTTCTTGACGCGCTTGATGCCGTCGCCGCAAGGGCGTGCCGATGAACCGCGCCGCTCTGCTTGCCCTTGTCCTAGCCCCGTACCTTGCTCTAGTCGCTTGCGGCGATGAGGCGGTTGATCCAGCCAAGCAGGACAAGGCAGCCGCAGGCGAGGTGCTCCCCGGCTCGATCAGCGATGCGATGATCCCGCTTGAACAGCTCAACTCGCAGGCGCCGCTGGCACCGCGTCAGACGCAGTCACTAGGCGAGGACATAGATGCCGAGCAGCCCGATGTGACACCGATGGGGGGCATCAACACCGCGCCCCCGACAAACCCCGGGGCCAATGCTGGAGCGGACGACGGGGCCGCGGACGACCCCGCCGAGTAATTACTCCGCCGCCTGCGCCTGTTCCTCTTCGAGCGTCGGATAATCGACATAGCCCTGCGGGATCGGGAAGTACCAGCTCTTGGGCACGTCCTTGTTGGGGTTCCAATGCGCGCCGACCGCGATCCGCTTGTCGAGATCGGGATTGGAGATGTAGGGGCGGCCAAAGCTCACCGCATCGCACTTGCCCGCCTCGATATCGGCGACCGCCTGCTCGGCGGAGAAGTCACTGTTGAGGATCAGCTTGCCGGTATAGAGCTGGCGGATCAGCGGGCTTTGCTTTGGCACGTCGGTCTGGCCGAAGGTGCCATCCGGGCCGGGCTCGCGCAGTTCAACGAAAGCCAGGCCGAGCGCCTCGCATACCTTGGCGGCTGCGCCAAAAGTCGCCGGAGGGTTGCTGTCATTTGCCCCTTGCGAATCCCCATTCGGCGAGAGGCGGATGCCGACGCGGTCTGCGCCCCACACGTCGATCAGCGCTTCGAGCACCTCGCGCATGAAGCGGGTGCGCTTTTCGGGCGAGCCGCCATATTCGTCCGTGCGCAGGTTGCTGTTGTCGCGCAGGAACTGATCGACCAGGTAGCCATTCGCGCTGTGGAGTTGCACCCCGTCAAAGCCTGCCTTCTTGGCGTTCTCAGCGGCGCGGGGGTAGTCGCCGATGGTGCGCTTGATATCCTCATGGGTCATTTCGCGCGAGACGGCATAGGGTTGACGACCGGTCGGCGTGTAGGCCTCGCCCGGGGCCTGGGTGGCGCTCGCGGACAGCGGCGGCTGGCCATCAAGGAACGCCGGGTGGACGATCCGGCCCATGTGCCAAAGCTGCATGACGATCAGGCCGCCCTTCTCGTGAACAGCCGTTGTGGTCGCCTTCCACGCCTCGGTCTGTTCATCGCTCCAGATGCCCGGCGCTGACGGCCAGCCAAGGCCTTCGGTGCTGATCCCGGTCGCTTCGGTGAGGATCATCCCCGCGCCTGCCCGCTGTCCATAATAGGTCGCCATCAGATCATTGGGCACGAACATTGGCTCGGCCGCGCGGCCACGGGTGAGCGGGGCCATGTGGATGCGGTTCTTGGCGTGGAGCGCCCCCATCTGGAGCGGCTGGAACAGAGTGTCATGCATGTGTGGGAAACCTCCTTGGGGCGCGACTTCGGGTTAGGCACTTGGCGATGACGTGGCTAGGGCGCAAGCATGGAAAATGAGGGCGGGCTCCAAGATAAACTTGCTGGCGAAGCGCCGCGCCCGGCAGCGTGGTTGCTGCTGATCGCGCTGCTGGCGGGGAACGTGGCGCTGGCGATTGGCCCGTGGTTTGTGCGAGTGGCCGATACCGGCCCGGTTGCAGCGGGGTTCTGGCGGCTGTTTCTGGCGCTGCCCTTCCTCGTGCTGCTGGCGAAGGTCAACCACCAGCGGCTGACAGGCATGGGGGCAAAGACCCTCGCGCTGGTGGCGTTGGGCACGGTGACCTTCGCGCTCGATCTGGCGAGCTGGCATATCGGGATCGCCATGACCCGGATCGGCAATGCGACGCTGTTCGGCAATGCGGGATCAATTGTGCTGCTGTTCTCGGGCTTTATTGTCATGCGCGCGATGCCGGGACGGCTCGAATGGTTGGCGATTATCTTTGCCCTGACCGGCGCAGCGATCCTGATGGGGCGCAGCTTGGAGATTTCCAACGCCACGCTGATCGGAGACCTGTTCAGTGTGGCGGCGGGGCTGCTCTATGCGGTGTACCTGCTCACCTTGCAGAATGCGCGCGGGCAATTCGGATCGTGGAGCCTGCTGGTGTGGGTGAGCCTGTTCGGCTGCCCGGTGCTGCTGGGAATCGCGCTCGCGCTGGGCGAGCCGGTGTGGCCGCAACACTGGGG
>JBJTTE010000263.1:0-6178 GCA_046080005.1 Erythrobacter sp. | reverse complement strand
ACAAACTGTCGCGCCGCGACAATCAACTTCTCATCCTGATCGTCGCGCAACTCTCACCTTGATCGTCGCGCTACAGGCTCGTCCTGATCGGTTAGTGCGCCGCGCGTGGGCGCGTCACCGCGCAAGGAAGACAGAGCCTTCAGGGCCTCGGCCAGGGCCGCATCCCGCGCGGCAAGCTCTGCCGCACTCAGCGCCCGGGCAGGCGTCGCGGCGCGGTATTCCGACAGGCCCCCGGCGAAGCGTTCGACCATCTCTGCGAGACTTAGCTCGCTCAGGGGAACCGCGCGCAGACGGTCAAGAGCAGCCGTCCCAGGGACAACTGGCGCATCAACCGCACGAAGATCGGGCTTGCGGATGGCGCGGGCCGGCTCGGGCGAGGCGGGAGGCAGGGGCCCTTCAACCCATACAGCATTGCGTCCGGGCAGTTGGGCAAATTGGGCAAGATCAAGTTCGCGCGGCGCAGGCGCAGTGTCGATCACCGCAACGGGTGCCGCGTAGCGTTCAGGCTTGCTCTCGGGTTGAGGCTTGGTCTCAGGCTGCGTTGCGATCTCGGGTTCTGGCTCCGTCGCGAAGTCCCGCCAGGCTGGCGTTGCAAAGGGCATCGTCTCGATCGGCTCATCCAGACTGCCGCTTCCGAGATCGCGCGCTGGATCGATCGGACGCATCTCGGGTGCCTTGGCGACAACCGGCTTTGCCTCGGCTGAAGCGCCGCGCGCACGCTTGTGCCAGACCAAGCCGACCACGAAGAGAACCACGCCCAGCAGCACAGCGGCGACAAGCCCTACCAGCAAGTGGATCACGGTGCTCCAGTTCGCCAGGAGCGTCCCGGCGATCATGCGTTTGAAGATCGCTGTTGGGAGAGCCATAACCATCCCGCCGCCAAGCAGCGCGCCCCAAAGGCCGAGCAGCGGGGCAAACGCGCGATGCGCGGTGATCGCGACGAGGTTAAGCTTTGGGGCTGCGCCACGCCGGCGTTTTGGTGCGTTGCCCTGATGCCGTGCCATGCGGAACTACCCCGAAGTAGCGGCTACGCGCGCCGCGTCGTTGTCAACGACATGGGCTAGCAAATGATGGTAAACAGAAAGATAACCGCGCGCATTGGCAGCCCAGTCGTGGCGAGTGCGGACATGGGTGACGGCGCGATCCTTCATCGCCTCCCAATCTGAGTGTGCATCAAGCAGGCGGGCCAATGCCGCAGCGCAGGCGGCAGGATCATCAGGTGGAAACAGCGTGCCGGTTGCGCCGTCCTCGATCAGCTCACGGTGCCCGCCCACGCTTGATGCGGCCACGAGCCGGCGCTGCGCCATCGCCTCAAGCGGCTTGAGTGGGGTAACAAGGTCGGTCAGACGCTGCGCCTTGCGTGGATAGGCAAGCACATCGACCAGAGAATAGTAGCGATCCACCGCCGTGTGCGGCACGCGCCCCGTAAAGATGACAGCTTGTGGATCGGGCAGCGCTGCGGCGGCAGCGCGCCAACTTGCGTCCATCGGCCCAGCCCCCACAAGCAGCAATCGCGCCTCAGGGTGCGACTGCCGAAGCGGCGGCATGGCCGCAATCAGATCATCAACGCCCTCATAGGCATAAAAGCTGCCAATATAGCCGATCACCGGTGCGCCCGGCACGATGCCGAGCTCAGCTGCCAGCGCGTCATCACGCGCAGGCGGATCGCCAAACAGGCTGAGATCAACCCCGTTGGGCATGACATGGATCCGGCCCGTTGGAATGCCGCGCGCGGCCAGATCCTGCTTCAATCCGTCGCAGATCGTGAATAGCGCGCCAGCAGCCTTGGCGACACTTGTCTCCAGCGCACGGGTCAGGCGGTACTTGAGATTGCCCTCGCTGCCGGACAGGTTGCCGACCGCCGCATCCTCCCAGAAGGCACGGATCTCATAGACGAAAGGCACACCCAACGCCCGCGCAGCGCGCTCTGCAGCCGCGCCGCACAGGGACGGCGAATGGGCATGAATCACATCCGGCCGCCAGTCCCGCGCCAGATCGAGGATCGCCGCCGAGAGCGTTTCGATCTCGGCCAATTCGCGCAGCGCCGGCGGACCCGATGGCACGCCGGGGGTGCGGTGAAAGATGAGCCCGTCGATCTCCTGACACTGCGGCTCGCACGGCGCTTCGAGATTATGGCGCTGCCCGGTGATACCGCGCACCTCCAGTCCGTACCCTTGCTGGGCCCGCAGGATTGCGCGGGTGCGAAAGGTATAGCCGCTGTGGAGCGGGAGCGAGTGGTCAAGAACATGGAGCACGCGGGTCATGGCCCATGTCTCTATCGCAGGCGTGCTTAACGCCGCGTCAACTGGCTCAGGGTAAAGCTGCCTCGTGATCTTAGCCCGGACTTTGCCAAATCCATGATCGATCAATTCGCGCTAGCTCTTGGACATGGCCTTTTGGCCATTGCGATGCTGCGTCTGATGATGCGCGCCGGGCTTGATGCCGACCCGCTGATCGGGGAGATCAAGGCCAAGGCAGACAGCAACCGCAAGGCGGTCAGCTCCGCTGGTCGCAACGCCGCGCGCCGGGTCCATGCGGTTGAGGCGGCTGACGCCCACCCACCGGCCACATGACTGATCTCTTCCTCCTCGCCTTCATCGGCTTTGTGATGCTGCTTGGCCTCAAGCGTCCGTTCCTATGGGTGCTGCTGTATGTCTATGTTGACATCCTCGCGCCGCAGCGGATCGGCTATTCCATCATCACCACCTTGCCGATGTCGATGATCGCCTTTGCCGCGGCGTTCGGCGGCTGGCTGGTGCTCGACCGCAAGGAGGGCACGCGCTTCACCTTGCGCCAAGGCCTGCTGCTGGTGCTGCTGGTATATTGCTGGTGGACCACCGGCAATGCCGACTTTCCCGAAGAAGCCGCGACCAAGTGGGAGTGGGTGTGGAAGGCGCTGCTTTTCGCAATCTTCCTGCCGCTCACGGTCACCACCCGGGCGCGGATCGAAGGACTGGCGGTCACGCTGCTGCTCACCGTTGCCATGATCGTGATTGCAACCGGTCTGAAGGTGGTGACCGGCGGCGGCTATGGCGAGCTCAACTTCTTTGTCGATGACAATAGCGGAATTTACGAAAGCTCGACGCTTGCGACGGTGGCGATCGGGCTGATCCCGATGCTGTGGTGGTTCGTCAAGCACGGCACGATCTTTCGGCCGCACTGGACGGTCACGGCCTTTGCCGCGGCGCTTACGTTCGCCTGCCTGCTGGTCCCGATTGGCACCGAGGCGCGCACCGGTCTGTTGTGCATTGCTGCTTTGGCGGTGCTGATGCTGCGCTACACCCAGCGGCGATTCATGTTCATCGCCGGGGCAGCAATGCTGGGCGTTGTCGCACTGCCCTTCCTCCCGCAATCCTATTACGACCGGATGAGCACCCTCACCCAACCCGATGGTGATGAAAGCGCCTCGACCCGCGTTGCCGTATGGCGCTGGACCATCGATTATGCCGCTGAGAAACCCTTTGGCGGGGGCTTCGATGCGTTTCGCTCGAACAGCTTTACCTATGTCATGCCGGTCAAGAAGAGCGACGGGAATACGACTACGGTGACCTATACAGAGGTGACCGACAAGGCGCGCGCCTACCATTCCTCGATATTCGAGATGCTGGGCGAACAGGGTTGGCCGGGCCTGACGATCTGGCTGCTGCTGCACGCGGTGGGCCTGATCCAGATGGAGCGCATCCAGCGCCGTTGGAAGCGCACCACGACCGAAACCGAAGGCTGGATTGCCCCGCTGGCAGGCGCGTTGCAAATGGGCGCGATCATCTATCTGGTCGGCGCGACCTTCCAGGGGATCGCCTATCAGCCCGTCATGCTGATGCTGGTGGGCCTCCAGATCGGGCTCAACTCCTATTGCCTGCGGATCGATTCGGCGCGTGCCCTGCTGGCGCGGAGCGCCCCGCGCAAGGCGGCGGTCAAGGATACAATGCAAGGTGCCGTAGCGGCATAGATCGGAGCGTTGCGCTCCTTGCGTTGATGCGCCATGAAGCCTGCGCACAACGATGCGGCGGGGCATAGGCTGGCACCCGCCCGGCACGCAAGCAGGAGCCCGATGAACGCGCAAGAATTGGCCGCCAAGGTTGGCGAGACTGTCGGTACCAGCGAATGGGTTGAGATGAGCCAGGAGCGCATCAACCAGTTCGCCGACGCCACTGGTGACCACCAGTTCATCCACGTCAACGAAGAGATGGCAAAAATGACCCCGTTTGGCGGGACCATTGCCCACGGCTTCCTGACACTGTCGATGATCCCATACCTTGGTGCGCAAGGCGGATCGCCGCGTGTCGACGGGGTGAAAATGGGCGTCAACTATGGCGGCAACAAGACCCGCTTCATCGCCCCTGTGCGCGCCGGCAAGCGCGTTCGCGGCCACTGGAAGCTGGTTGAAATGATCGAAAAACGCCCCGGCCAGTGGCAGCAGACCGCTGAAATCACGATCGAGATCGAAGGCGAGGAAAAGCCAGCGCTGATCTGCGAATGGGTCACGCAATACTTCGTGTAAGCCAGATGGCCCGCTTAGAACCTCTCGCCGAGCCCTACCCCGAGCCTTTCGCCCGGGCGATGGCCGTGCTGATGCGCGGTGCGCCGCCGCTGAAGCTGTTCACCACGCTCGCAAAGCACGAGCGCGCATCGGGCAAGTTCACCGCTGGCTCGATGCTCGATCGCGGGCCGCTGCCCTTGCGCGATCGCGAGCTGGTGATCGACCGCACGACAGCGCGCTGCGGCTGCGAGTACGAATACGGCGTCCATATCCGCGGCTTTGCGGAAAAGGCGGGCATCGACGAGGCGCAGCAACGTGCTCTGGTGCACGGAAACGCAGCTGATCCGGCATGGACGGAGCGAGAGGCGGCGCTGATCGCCAGCGTCGATACCCCGCTCGACGACAAGCGTCTCTCCGACGCGCAGTGGGCCGATCTTCGGGCGCATTTCTCGGAAGAGGAAGTGCTCGAGGTGATCCAGATTGTCGCATTCTACCACGGCGTGTCGCTGATCTGCGGCGCGCTCGACCTGCCGCTCGAAGACGGGGCGGCACGGTTCCCCGACTGACCTCATTTAACAAGGACACCCCCAGCATGGCACGTGATGCCGTTATCGTCTCGACCGCACGCACCCCGATTGGGCGCGCTTACAAAGGTGCTTTCAACGCCACCCCAGGGCCGACGCTTGGCTCGCTCTCGCTTGCTCCGGCCATCGAACGTGCCGGGATCGAAGCCGGCCAGATCGATGATGTGGTGTGGGGCGCGGTCCTGACCCAGGGGACCCAGGCTGGCAATATCGCCCGCCAGGTCGCTCTGCGCGCCGGGTGCCCGGTCACCGTCAGCGGCCAGACGATTGACCGTCAGTGCTCCTCGGGCCTGATGGCAATCGCCACAGCCGCCAAGCAGATCATTGTCGACAACATGGATATCGTTGTCGGCGGCGGACAGGACTCGATCAGCCTCGTCCAGACCCCGGAAATGCGCGTATCGCCCGACCGGTCGCTGATCGCGATGCACAAGGACGTCTATATGCCGATGCTCGGCACCGCCGAGACTGTCGCCAAACGCTACAGCGTCAGCCGCGAAGCGCAGGACGAATACGCCTACCAGTCGCAGATGCGCACCGCGCAAGCGCAGGCCGACGGACGGCTTGATGCAGAAATCGTCCCCGTCACTGTTTCGATGAACGTGGTCGACAAGGAAACCAAGGAAGTCTCGCAGCGCGAAATCACCCTGACAAAGGACGAAGGCAACCGGCCCTAGACCACGCTGGAAGGCCTCCAGAGCCTCCAGCCCGTTATGGGTCCGGGGATGAACATCACCGCTGGTAACGCATCGCAGCTGTCCGACGGTTCTTCAGCCGCCGTGCTGATGGAAGCCAAGCTCGCCGAGCAGCGCGGGCTGCAGCCGCTCGGGCGCTATGTCGGCATGGCGGTCGCGGGCACCGAACCGGACGAGATGGGAATCGGCCCGGTCTTCGCGATCCCCAAGCTCTTGAAGCAGACCGGTCTCACGATGGACGACATCGGCCTGTGGGAACTGAACGAGGCCTTCGCGGTGCAGGTGCTCTACTGCCGCGACCAGCTCGGTATCAATAATGACATCCTCAATGTCAGCGGCGGCTCGATCTCGATCGGTCACCCCTATGGCATGACCGGCGCACGCTGCACCGGCCATGCGCTGATCGAAGGCAAGCGCCG
>JBJTTE010000262.1:0-3472 GCA_046080005.1 Erythrobacter sp. | reverse complement strand
CCTTGGGCTTCAGCTTTTCGCGCTCTCCGATGCGGCTTAGGTCGGGCATTTTCCAGCACTCCAAAATTCCATGAAAAAAAAAGATGAAACACATCGGCGCACGCGCCCGCATATGTATGGCTGTTTTTAATGGATTTTATGTCCTTGTAAATGCGCCAATGGACGTTTTCTCAACCTTGGTAAGGGTGAGGTCGGGAGTTCAATCCTCCCCAGCAGCACCAGTTTCGACAACGCGGTTTCGTCCTGTAGACGAATCTCGATTGCAACCCCGAGCCTCAGTGCCGGGCCGCTCTTATGCCTCCACTAGCGCCTCGAGCGCAGTTCCTGCCGCAAGCCAGGCTTCCTCCGCACGGGCAAGGGCCTCCGCGGTCGCCGCGCGTTCGGTCAACAAGCGTTGCATGGTCGTGCTCGCTCCTGCGTCTGGCTTGCTGCTTTGAGTGAGGATGCGCGCATCAAGTGCTTCCAGCTCGGCGCTAAGCCGGGCAACGGAGGCTTCGGCTTTGCTGACTTGCGATTGCGCGGCGCGTAGCTGCGAGCCTGAGCCGCTCGCGCGTCCGCGCTCGTTGCCTGCGCCGCTGCTTTTGGGTTGATTGCGGCCGAGGATGAAATCGATGTAATCATCCATATTCCCGGCATATTCGCTAGCTGTGCCGCCGTTTACCAGCACCAACCGATCGGCCGTCAGTTCGACCATGTGGCGATCGTGGCTGATCAGGATGACCGCTCCGTTGTAGGCATTGAGCGCCTGTACCAGCGCCTCGCGCGCGTCGACATCAAGGTGGTTGGTCGGCTCGTCGAGGATCAACAGATGCGGTGCGTCCCGCGTGATCAGCGCCAGAGCCAGGCGCGCGCGTTCTCCGCCCGACAGCTTTTCCACCCGGGTCTGCGCCTTGGGGCCCGAAAAGCCGAACCGCCCCAGCTGCGCTCTCACCGCCGCTGGTGACTGCCCCTCCATTGCGCGAGCCATCAGATCAAGCGGGGTATCTTCACCTGCCAGTTCTTCGACCTGATACTGGGTAAAGTAGCCGACCTTCAATTTGCCGGGCGCATTCACCGCACCCTCAGCCGGAGCCAACTGCGCGGCCAACAGGCGCGCGAGCGTGGTCTTGCCATTGCCGTTGCGGCCCAGCAGCGCGATTCGGTCATCGGCTTCGCTCCGCAAATTCAGCCGCTTGAGGATCGGCGGTGCCGCGCCATAGCCGACCGCCGCCTGCTCTAGCGTGATCATCGGCGACTTCATCTCGGAAGGATCGGGGAAATCGAAGCTCAGCGTCGGGTCTTCCATAAGCGCGGCGATGGGCTGCATCTTTGCCAGCATCTTGGCGCGCGATTGCGCCTGCTTGGCGGTTGATGCGCGCGCAGAATTACGCGCGACATAATCGCGCAGCCGCGCAGCTTGTGCTTCTTGCGAGGCTTTGGCCGCCGCAAGCTGTGCAGCCCGCTCGGCCCGCTGCTTCTCGAAAGCATCATATCCGCCCGGATACAGCGTCAGCTGCCCGCCTTGCAGATGCAGGATGTGATCGACCACCTTGTTGAGCAGATCGCGTTCATGGCTGATCACAACTAGGGTGGCAGGATAGGACCTGAGAAAATTCTCGAGCCACAGCGTCGCTTCCAGATCGAGGTGATTGCTCGGTTCGTCGAGCAGCAGGATATCGGGCTCGGAAAAGAGCAGTGCGCCGAGTGCTATGCGCATCTTCCATCCGCCTGAAAAGCTGTCGACCGGGCGCTGCTGCATCTCCTCGTCAAAGCCGAGGCCATTCAGGATCTTGGCCGCGCGAGCCGGGGCGCTGTAGGCGTCGATGGCCAACAGGCGCTCGTGCACATCGCCCATCCGATCCATGTCGGTGCAGGTTTCCAATTCCGCCAGCAGCGCGGCGCGCTCGGTGGCCGAGGCGAGCACGACCTGTTCGGGCGTCATGCTGCCGCTCGGTGCTTCCTGCGCAATGTAGCCAATGCGCGCCCGGGTAGGCTTGGTGATTACCCCATCGTCGGGCTCAATCTCCCCGATCAACGCTTTCATGAGCGTCGATTTGCCTGCGCCAGTGCGCCCGATCAGGCCAACACGGGCGCCCAAAGGTATGGTCGCGTTCGCGCGTTCGAGGATGGCCCGCCCGCCAAGGCGCACGGTCAGGTTGTCGATGCTCAGCATGGGCGCGCTTCTAACAGGCTATGCCAGCGGCCCCAAAGCAAATTCCCTTTCCGCGGCATGATGCCGTAAAGATCGTGCTACCTCCACAAAAGTGCCAATCCGCCCCGCCCCCGCGCTCGGCTATCGCCTCGGCTCACTACGACAAGCCGGGGAGAGGCGCTATGGATCTGGGACTGAAGGGCAAGAAAGTCATCATGAACGGCGGGGCGCATGGCCTTGGCCTGCAATCATTGAAGCTGTTCGCCGCCGAGGGCGCGGATGTCGCTTTCTTCTCACGCAAGGAAGACAAGATCGCGGCTGCCATCGCCGAGATCGACGCGGCAGGGCCGGGCAAGGTCTTTGCTGAAGTATTCGACATGGGCTCGGGCACCGAAGCCTATCAGGCGTGGCTTGAAAAGGCCGTCACGGAACTGGGCGGCTGCGATATCTTCGTCCACACCGCGAGCGCCTCGGGCACTGGCGGCGCAGGCGACTGGCAGGCCTGCCTTGACATGGACCTCAAGGGCGCAGCCTTCGCGGTCGAGACGCTGACGCCTTACCTTGAGGCTTCGGGCACCGGCTCGATTGTGATGCTGTCGAGCACCGCCGCGCTCGAAACCTTCATCGCCCCCAACCCGTTCAACGCGATCAAGGCCGCGCTGATCACCTATGCCTCGCAGCTGAGCCAGGCCTATGCCGCCAAGGGCATCCGCGTGAACACGGTCTCGCCGGGCGCGATCTACTACAAGGGTGGCAACTGGGAGATCATCGAGGAGCACATGAAGCCGCTGTTCGACGGCACCCTCGCCAAGATGCCGATGGGCCGTTTCGGCGAGCCGGTGGAAGTGGCCAAGGCGATCGTCTTCGTCGCCAGCCCGGCGGTGCCTTACATGACCGGGGCGAACATCGTCGTCGATGGCGGGTTCACCCAGCGCGTGCAGTTCTAGGAGCAAACCATCGTCCGTTCGGGCCGAGCTTGTCGGAGCCCCGCACTTCACTTCACGAAGGACGGCCCTTCGACAGGCTCAGGACGAACGGGGATTAACGAGGAAATACAATGTCTCAAATCGACCGCGACAAGCTGCTCGACATCTACACCCGGACAATGAAGGTGAACCGCACTGACGAGAAGTTCCGCGAGCTTCTCATGGGCGGCAAGGTCGCGGTGATGTATTACTGCGTGCGCGGGCAGGAGCTGGTCTCGGCTGCCGCCATGGCTGCGCTGGAGAAGGAAGACTACGTGGTCTGCACTTATCGCGGGCAGGGCGAGCAGACCGCCAAGGGCATCCCGATGGAGAAGTGGTGGGGCGAATGCCTCGGAAAGGCAACCGGCACCTGCAA
>JBJTTE010000261.1:0-9021 GCA_046080005.1 Erythrobacter sp. | reverse complement strand
GATCGCGGTCTGACGGCTGCGGGCTTCGCGCAGGCGGTGCTGAAGCTTGGCGATGTCCTCTTCATAGGCGCGCAGCGCATCGTCGAGCACCGCGATCTCGGCCTTGAGCTGGTCGGCCATATCGCCGGCCTTCTTGTGCTCAACCAGTGCGGCACGGGCCAGATCCTCGCGGTCCTTCGACAAGGCCAGCTGTGCCTTTTCGGCCCAGTCAGCCTGAAGCCGGTCGAGCTTCACGCAGTGGCGGTGCATTTCTTTCTGGTCGGCAATCGTGCGCGCCGCGCTGGCCCGCACTTCGACGAGGGTTTCCTCCATTTCGAGGATGATCATGCGGATCATCTTCGACGGATCGTCCGCCTTATCGAGCATGTCGTTGAAGTTGGCGGCAATGATGTCACGGGTGCGGCTGAAAATGCCCATGAAGGCTACTCCATCGAGAAACGAATTAACCCGGTCGAGAGGCGCGACTCGCTCCTCTTGCGACGTGGTGTTGGCCCGGCGAGATTGCGTCGGGGTGGGGCTGCGACGCAAGGCCTCGATTTCCTCATCGAGCCGCGACAGCCGCCCTGCCGACAGCAGGCGCGAAGGTTGGGCCGGAGCATCGCCTGACAGCGCATCGCCAGCGGGTGTGGCGTTGCGGTCGGCGTCGGCAGGGGGGACAGCCTGCGAGGGGCGCTCCGGCCCGAGGGGATCATAGGGGTTGCCCACGTCAGGCAATCTCGATCACCGCAGCCGCCCCCGGATGGGTGATCGGTGCGGCGTTGGCAGCGCCGGGCTGGAGCTGCGAGGACAGTGCGATTACCATCACCATCGCGGCGATGTTGGCCATTGCGGCATGGCCAAGCTTGGAGTTCCAGAAGCGGCTTTGCGGGACGTTGCGCTCGATCATGGTGAGCCTCCCAAATTGGTATCGGTGGTCTTGCCGGCTATTCTGCAACCGTCGTGCCAAACCGCATGAATGGCGGAATTGCTGGATTTTCCACTGATCGAGGTCAGACCATGTTGGCGCCTATTGCCAAGCATTGGGCTTTTTCACTATAGTTTGGACATGAAGCTCGAAAGCCAGTTCATTGGCCAATCCGGGGCCTTTCTCGACGCAGTCGAGCGCGCGAGCCACGCTGCTGCGATGAACCGCCCAGTGCTTGTGATCGGAGAGCGCGGAACGGGAAAGGAGTTAATCGCCGAACGCCTTCATCGTCTGTCGAGCCGTTGGGATGAGCCGCTGGTGACGATGAACTGCGCCGCACTCCCCGAAACGCTGATCGAGGCCGAATTATTCGGCCACGAAGCGGGGGCCTTTACCGGCGCCACCAAAGCGCGCGCCGGGCGCTTTGAAGAGGCGGATCGCGGGACGCTGTTCCTCGACGAACTGGGCACGCTGAGCATGGGGGCACAGGAGCGGCTGCTCCGCGCTGTAGAATATGGGGAAGTCACCCGCATCGGCGCATCGCGTCCGATCCGGGTCGATGTGCGGATCGTGGCAGCGACCAATGACGATCTGCCAGCCCTTGCTGCGGCTGGTGAGTTCCGCGCTGACCTGCTGGACCGGCTGAGCTTTGAAGTTATCACGCTGCCTCCGCTCAGGGTGCGCGAAGGTGATATCGGCGTGCTGGCCGAATATCTCGGCAGGCGCATGGCGGCCGAACTCGATTGGGAACGCTGGCCTGGCTTTGCGCCGCATGTCATGGACGCGCTTGAGGATTATGCCTGGCCGGGCAACGTGCGCGAGCTGCGCAATGCGGTCGAACGTGCAGTCTATCGCTGGGCTGATCCTGACATGCCGATCGCGCATGTCCAGTTCGATCCTTTCGACAGCCCGTGGCGCCCGCGCCCGCCCGAACATCGCCGCAGCCCTGCCGCCCTCCCGGCAGCATCTGGCGCTGCGCCGGCATCAGCACCGACAGATGTCAATCTGGACAGCATCGAGGATCTGCGCGCGGCGGTGGACGCTCATGAGCGCAAGATCCTCGCCCACGCGCTCGGCAAGCATCGCTGGAATCAACGCCAGACAGCCCGGGCGCTCGGCCTCACTTATGATCAGTTGCGCCATTGCATCCGCAAGCATGCCCTGATGGAGGGGCAGGACTAAAAGAAACGGCTAACGGTTTGGAAACCCCCACTGCCTATTGTCGAAGGCGCGTTCGAGGTGTTGGGGTAGCATGCGATTTCTTTCTGCAAATGTCTGCACGAAATTCGGTCAGCCTTGCTTAGGCAGCCGCGAAGGCCCGATGTGCAGTGCCGATGCTGTGGGCATGAGCTGATATGCGCGGCGACCCGAACCATCCTTTGCCTGCATCGCCCGCTGATCATGAGCGGGGCACGTCCAGTTGTGCTGCCGCGACAGACGGTCAGGTTTCGGATCGCGTGCTGGATCAACCCGCCATCCAGGCACCAAAGTGCGGACAGACGGATCCACATGGGATACCAGTCGGTCGGCGTGGAGCCTCCCGTCTGCGGCTCAGCCTTCCGGGATGGCTGACGACTGTTGACAAAGTGCACAACTGTATTCTCGTCAACCTGTCGCGGACCGGTGCCCAGGTCGCCATCTTCGACTCCATTCGCGAAGGCGAGGGGGCCATGCTGCGGTGCGGGTCGATCAATCAGTTCGTGATCGTGGCGCGCGGCGAGTTTGGCTTGAATGGCCTCGAATTCGACGAGCCACTCAATCCTGACATGGTGCTTGAGCTGAGGCGCTATAATGATTCCTTTCCGGCAGCCGAACGGCGCGCGCTGCTTGAGACAGCGCGCAAGTGGGTGACGGGCATCAACGATGATGGCTCGCCGATCTGAACGCCGCGTAAGGCGTTCGGTTTAGTCGGCCCTGCCGCTTGGGACGCGGCGCTCTATCAGGCAGCGTCGGTCGGCGAATGCCCGGAACGTGCTTGCCAAAGCGCCCCGAGGTCCCTAATGGGCGGGCAATCCCGACATTGTGGTAACAAAGTTTGGATGCTGGCGCCGCTTGGGGCCGGCCCAAAACCGCTTTGCCGCAATGCCTTATGAGCGAAGGACCCGATGGCCGATATTGCGCGCCTGACCGAGCTGATCGAACCCGAGGCCACTGCGCTTGGCTTTGAGCTCGTGCGCGTGGCGATGGTGCCATCTGAAGCCGGTGACGGCGGCATGGCGCTCCAGATCATGGCCGAGGATCCCGCGACCGGTCAGTTGGTGCTCGACCAGTGCGCCGCGCTCTCGCGCCGCGTGTCCGATGTGATCGACACCGTCGAGGACGCGGGTGAGACGTTGGTCGAGGGGGCCTATCACCTTGAGGTGTCTTCTCCCGGCATTGATCGCCCGCTCACCCGCCCCAAGGACTTTCAAAACTGGGTCGGCCACGAAGTGCGCATTGTCATGGACAAGGGCTATGCCGGCCAGCGCGTCAGCAAGGGCGTGCTAGGCGGGCTTGACGATGGTATGGTGCGGGTCGCCGAGGTAAAGGCAGGCGAGGTGCGCTTGCCGCTCGACCAGTTGCACTCGGCCAAGCTTGTCCTTACCGACGCGCTGATTGCTGCAACCCGCCCGCTGGATACCAGCGGGGCTGACGAACTTATCGAAGACGAAGAAGAAAAGGCAGACGACTGATGGCCAGTGCCATTTCCGCCAACAAGGCCGAACTCCTAGCGATCGCTAACTCGGTCGCCTCGGAAAAGATGATCGACAAGGCGATCGTCATCGAGGCGATGGAAGAAGCGATCCAGAAATCCGCGCGTAACCGCTATGGCGCCGAGAACGACATCCGCGCCAAGCTCGATCCGCTGACGGGCGATCTCACGCTGTGGCGCGTGGTCGAGGTGGTTGAGGAAGTCGAAGACTACTTCAAACAGGTTGATCTGAAGCAGGCTGAAAAGCTCAAGTCGGGTGCCAAGGTCGGTGACTTTATCGTCGATCCGCTGCCTCCGGTCGATCTCGGCCGGATCGATGCCCAGTCCGCCAAGCAGGTGATCTTCCAGAAGGTCCGCGATGCCGAGCGCGAGCGCCAGTTTGAAGAATTCAAGGACCGTCAGGGCGAAGTCATCACCGGGGTGATCAAGTCGGTCGAATTCGGCCATGTGATCGTCAACCTTGGCCGGGCCGAGGGCGTGATCCGTCGTGATCAGCAGATCCCGCGCGAGGCTGCTCGGACGGGTGAGCGTGTGCGCGCGCTCATCACCAAGGTGGAACGCAACAACCGCGGGCCGCAGATCTTCCTCAGCCGTGCGCACCCCGACTTCATGAAGAAGCTGTTCGCGCAGGAAGTGCCCGAAATCTACGACAACATCATCGAGATCAAGGCCGCTGCGCGCGATCCGGGCAGCCGCGCCAAGATCGGGGTAATCAGCCGCGACAGCTCGATCGACCCGGTTGGTGCCTGCGTCGGCATGAAGGGCAGCCGCGTGCAGGCGGTGGTGCAGGAACTTCAGGGCGAGAAGATCGACATCATCCCCTGGAGCGAAGACACCGCGACCTTTGTGGTGAACGCCTTGCAGCCCGCGACTGTCAGCCGCGTGGTGCTGGATGAAGACGATGGCCGCATCGAAGTGGTGGTGCCCGATGACCAACTGTCGCTGGCTATCGGGCGTCGCGGTCAGAACGTGCGGCTCGCGAGCCAACTCACCGGCCACCAGATCGACATTATGACTGAGGAAGAAGCCTCGGAGAAGCGTTCGAAGGAATTCGCCGAGCGCTCCAAGATGTTCGAGGAAGAGCTCGACGTTGACGAGACGCTCTCGCAGCTGCTGGTCGCCGAAGGCTTCGCCGAGCTTGAGGAAGTCGCTTATGTCGACCTCGCCGAACTCGCCAGCATCGAAGGCTTCGACGAAGAACTCGCCGAGGAACTCCAGAGCCGCGCGCTTGAGGCAATCGAGCGGCAGGAAGCCGCGCATCGCGAAGTGCGCCGCGCGCTGGGCGTGGAAGATGCTCTCGCGGACATGCCGCACCTGACCGAGGCAATGCTGGTCACGCTCGGCAAAGGCGGGATCAAGACGCTGGACGATCTGGCCGATCTGGCCACCGACGAGCTGATCGCCAAGAGGCGTGAAGCGCCCCGTCGGCGTAACGCGGCAGATGGCCCGCCCCAGCGTCGCCCACAGCGCGAAAGCGACAAGGGCGGGGTTCTCGGCGAATATGGCCTGACTGAAGAGCAGGGCAACGAGATCATCATGGCCGCGCGGGCGCACTGGTTCGAAGACGAACCCATTGAGGAGGCCGCCGATGCGGACTCCACCCAATGAGCGCCTGACGTCCGACATCGACGGGCCCGCGCTTCCTGCTGCGGCGGGAAGCGAGCGGCGTTGCATCCTCACCGGGCAGACCTTGGCGCGGGATACGATGGTGCGTCTGGCAATCTCGCCTGACGGGTTGGTGCTGCCTGATGCCGGGGCTAAAGCACCGGGCCGTGGCGCGTGGATTGGCGTGACCGGCGCGGCGCTGGACATCGCGCTCGCCGAGGGCCACCTAAAGCGGGCGCTGATGCGCGCCTTCAAGGGTGCAGCGCTCACCATCCCTGAGGACTTGTCCGAGCGGGTTATGGCGGCGCTCGCACGTCACCTTGGCGATCGGCTGGGACTGGAACTGCGCAGCGGCCATATCGTGCTCGGCTCGGCACGGATCGAGGAACAGGCGCGCAGCGGGCGGATAGCCCTCCTGCTCCACGCCGCCGACAGCAGCCAGGACGGTCGGCGCAAACTCGATCAGGCCTGGCGTGTGGGCAATGATGCCGAGGGCTCGGGCCAGCGCGGCACGGTCTTGCCCCTAGACCGCCATGCGCTGTCTGTGGCATTGGGCCGCGACAATGCGGTCCACGTGGGCGTCGCTGGTCATCCTGGCGACATGCGCGCGGCAAACCGTGTGCTTCAGGCGGTTTCCCGGCTGGTGCATTTCTCCGGGCACGACGGGACGAGCGCGACGAACGAAACAGGCCGGATTGAATCCGGCCATGCTGGCCAGCCCGAGGGCGGGGCAGCAACTCTTGATGAATACGTGAAGGACTGACGAGCGATAATGAGCGACGACAACGACAATCAGCGCATCCGCAAACCCCTGGGCCTCAAGCGCTCGGTGGATGCGGGTGAGGTCAAGCAGACCTTCAGCCACGGCCGCACCAACAAGGTCGTGGTCGAGGTGAAGCGCCGCCGCGTGCTCGGCAAGCCTGGCGAAGCGGCCCCGCCGCCTGCACCGGAACCTGTGGCTGAAGCACCGCGCCCGGCGCCCACGCCGCCGCCGCAACCCAAGCCCGCCCGTCCCGCACCGGCAGGCGAGACTCCCCAGGAGCGGGTCAAGCGGCTCCAGCTTGAAGCCGAGGAAGAGCGTCTGCGGCTCGCCGAGGAAGCCCGCAAGCGCGAGGACGCCGAAGCGCGCGAGCGTGAGGACGAGGAGCGTCGCCGCACCGAAGAAAACCGGCGTGCCGAAGAAGAGGCTGAGCGGCAACGTGCCGAAGTGGCCGACGCGCAAGAAGGCGATGCTGCCGTTTCAGCAGCCACAACAGAGCCTGCGCCGACAGGTGATGCGCCTGTCGCCAAGCCTGACGCCAGCCCGTCGGCGCGCCGCTTTACACCGGTGGAGCGGCCCGAACCCAAGCGGCCCGCCGAGGTCAAGGGTAAGAAGAAGGACGACAAGCGCGCCGCACCGCTTGATGCTGGCAAGGATAACCGCCGCTCAGGCAAGCTCACTGTCACCCGTGCGCTCAACGAGGATGAAGGTCGCCGCGCGCGCAGCCTTGCGGCGCTGAAGCGTGCCCGCGAGAAAGAACGTCGCGGTCAGGGTGGCCCGGCCAAGCCTCGCGAAAAGCAGGTGCGCGATGTGGTCGTTCCCGAAGCGATCACCGTCGGCGAACTTGCCAACCGGATGGCCGAAAAGGGCGCGGATCTGGTGAAGGCTCTGTTCAATATGGGCATGATGGTCACGGTCAACCAGACCATTGACCAGGATACGGCCGAGCTGCTGGTCGAGGAGTTCGGCCACAACATCACCCGCGTTTCGGCAAGCGACGTCGATATTGACAGCAGTGCCGATGAAGACCCCATCGAAACGCAGAAGGTGCGCCCGCCGGTCGTGACGATCATGGGCCATGTCGATCATGGCAAGACCAGCCTGCTTGATGCCCTGCGCGGCACTGACGTGGTCAAGGGCGAGGCTGGGGGCATTACCCAGCATATCGGCGCTTATCAGATTACCACCAAGGCGAAGGACAAGATCACCTTCCTTGATACGCCCGGCCATGCTGCCTTTACCGAGATGCGGATGCGCGGGGCGAACGTCACCGACATCGTCATTCTGGTGGTCGCAGGCGATGACGGGCTTATGCCGCAGACCGTTGAGGCGATCAATCACACCAAGGCAGCAGGCGTGCCGATGATCGTGGCGATCACCAAGTCGGACAAGCCTGAGTTCAACCCGCAGAAGATCCGCGAACGCCTGCTTGAACACGAGATTGTGGTCGAGGCCATGTCGGGTGATGTGCAGGATGTCGAGGTCTCGGCCAAGTCCGGTGCTGGGCTCGATCAGTTGATCGAGGCAATCGGTTTGCAGGCCGAACTGCTCGACCTGCGCGCCCGACCGGACCGCGATGCCGAAGCAACTGTGATTGAAGCCCAACTCGATAAGGGCCGCGGTCCGGTTGCGACTGTGCTCGTTACGCGCGGGACGCTCAAGCGCGGCGATAACTTCGTGGTCGGCACCCAAAGCGGGCGCGTGCGCGCGATTGTCGATGACAAGGGCCAGCAATTGAAAGAAGCTGGTCCCTCGATGCCGGTCGAAGTGCTTGGTCTTGGCGGCGTGCCGTCAGCTGGCGACAATCTCACGGTGGTCGAGAACGAGCAGCGCGCCCGCGAGGTGGCCAAGTATCGTCAGGAACTCGCGACCGAAAAGCGCACCGCGCTGGCACCGACCAACTTTGACACGATGTTCAACAACCTCGCCTCCAACGTCATCGAATATCCGGTGGTGGTGAAGGCCGATGTGCAGGGCTCGGTCGAAGCAATCGTCAATGCACTCCACAACCTCTCGAACGACGAGATCAAGGTGCGCGTGCTGAATGCGGGCGTGGGGGCGATCACCGAAAGCGACGTATTGCTGGCGGCGGCCTCGAAAGCGCCGATCATCGGCTTCAACGTCCGGCCCAACGCCAAGGCCCGCGATCTGGTAAAGCGCGACGGGGTGCGGATGATGTATTACGACGTCATCTATCACCTCACTGACGCGGTCGCCAAGGAAATGGCGGGCGAGCTTGGACCGGAACGGATCGAAACCGTTGTCGGCCGCGCCGAGGTCAAGCAGGTCTTCCCGGCGGGCAAGAAGGACAAGGCGGCAGGTCTGCTGGTTCTGGAAGGCGCGATCCGCAAGGGGCTGTTCGCGCGTCTCACCCGCGCCGACGTCATCGTCTCGGCCACCAAGATCGCCTCGCTCAGGCGCTTCAAGGACGACGTCGACGAAGTGCGCGCCGGTCTCGAATGCGGCGTGGTGCTCGAGGATACGAACGACATCAAGCCGGGCGACAACCTCGAAGTCTTCTCGGTCGAGGAGCGTGAGCGGACGCTGTGAGCCTGACCGACCCCCACTACCCCGACGATGCCGGGCAGTCGCCGCATTCGGCGCTGCTCGGCTCGGAATTCGTGAACTGGGACAAGGCGACCCAGACCGTGACCCTGCGCTTCATGGTCAAGCGTGAGATGTGCACCTGGCGCGGCGGCGTGCAGGGCGGGCTGGTTGCGGGCTATCTCGATGACGTGATGGGCTATGCCTATGTCGCAGCCACGGGCGGCGAGATGGCGCCGCTCAATCTCGACATTTCCATGAGCCTCATCCGCCTGATCCCCGAAGGCGCGACCATCATCGGCAAGGGCCGGGTGGTCAAGGCAGGGCAGCGGGTGGTGTTCCTCGAAGACGAATTGCTGGGCGAGGACGGGACGATCTACGCCCGCTCCACCTCCACCGCGATCCCGACGCCGCGCCCGACGCCGACGACAACGGGGATGGATTGATGGCGCAGGCGGCGGTTCGCCTCGTCGCATTGCTGGGCAGCATCAATGTCGGCGGCAACCGGCTGAAGAT
>JBJTTE010000260.1:0-2648 GCA_046080005.1 Erythrobacter sp. | reverse complement strand
GAGCCCTTCTCAAGCACGATCACTTCCAGATCGGCGTTGATTTGCTTGAGCTTGATCGCCGCAGCCAGCCCCGCCGGTCCGCCGCCGACAATCACGACATCGCAGGGCATTGATTCACGTTCGCTCATCGAAGCTTTCCTGATCCTTGTTGGTTTTGCCGCGCTCAGCGCACAGCCTGACGATATGCCTGATCCATTCACTTGCTAAGCAGGGTGCCCACAGTCAAGACCCGCATTGGATAGCAAGACCCCGATGACCCGGCCCGATCTTACCCTTGCGCGCGAATTGGAAGCAGCGCTGGACTGGTGGCGGATGGCCGGGGTCGATAGCGACTTTTCCGATGACGCTACGGCGTGGTTGGCTGAGGCCCCGCTCGACAGCCCCGCGCCTGCAGGCACCACGGCCCGAGCAACCGCCTCCGCGCCAGTGAGCGCGCCAAAGGCAGCGCGCGCCGCGGTTCCGATTTCCCCGCCCTCTGCCCCCGCCAGCGCGCGCCGCGATCTGCTCGGCGATTCGCCCCCGGCGGATCTCGCGGCCTTCCGCGAATGGTGGATGACGGACCCTGCGCTTGAAACCGCGCGCGGTTTTCCCCGGATCGCGCCGTTAGGCAGCGCCGGAGCGCGATTGATGGTGCTGATCCCCCAGCCCGAGGAGGCAGACCGCGAGCGGCTCCTGTCCGGCCCGCAAGGCCGGCTGCTGGCGAATATCCTTGCCGCGATGGGCCTGGCGCCGAGCGCGGCCTACCTCGCTGCCGCGCTCCCTTCGCACACGCCGATGGCCGATCTTGCCGGACTGGCAGCAGGCGGGATGGATGCGGTCACTGCCCATCACATCGACCTCGTCGCCCCTCGGCAAGTGATCGCATTCGGCAGTGGTCTGGCGCCGATGCTTGGCGCGGTAAACGAGCAGTCTTTACGTGAAATCAACTATGTGGCTGGCAAGGTTCCGTTGCTGATGAGCGAAACGCTTGATGCCCTGATGGAAATGCCCCGGCTTAAAGCCCGGTTCTGGCGGAGATGGATGGAATGGTCGCCCACAGATTGACGCGCTCGGGCACAGCGCTTGCGGCGATGGTGCTGGCAGCGGCGGCGTGGCACGTCCCGGCCGCCGCGCAAACCGGCGAGCTTGTAGCGCGCTGGAACGGGGCGACGCATGCCGACCGCGCCTTCGACGCGGTGCTCTCCCCCGAGGAGCGCGGCGCCTATCGCGAGATTTTTGCGGCGATCGATTCTGAGAACTGGGGCCAGGTTGAAGGCCTGCTCGCGCAGCGTCCCAATGGCGTGCTGACTCAGACCGCGCGCGCCGAATACTACACCCACGCCAAGAGCCCCAAAGTCAGCGCCGAACAGATCATGGCCTGGTTTGATGCCGGGGTCGATCTGCCGCAGGCCGAGCAGCTTGCGCGAATGGGCGCAAAGCGCGACATGACCGTGCTTCCGGTGCTGCCGAGCGCCCAAGGCTTCGCGCGCCAGCCCTATGCGCCCAAGCGCATCCTGCCGCGCGCTGTGAACGACGGGACGATGCCCGGACGCACCGCGAGCGCCATCCTTGAGGCGATCAAGGCCGATAATCCGGGCGAGGCGCAGCGGCTGTTGGCCGAGGTCGATCCGCTGCTCTCCGCCGATGCCCGCGCCGAATGGCGCCAACGGGTGGCATGGAGCCACTATATCGAGAATAATGACGCCGCCGCGCTGGAAGTCGCGCGCACCGCTGGTGAGGGCACAGGCGAATGGGTGTCCGAAGCTGCATGGGTTGAAGGGCTGGCCGCGTGGCGGATGGGTTACTGCGCGCTGGCGGGCGAAGCCTTTGCCCGGGTCGCGGGCCGAGCCAGCAATGTCGAACTCGCTGCCGCCGGCCATTACTGGGCCGCGCGCGCAGCGGTGCGGTGCCGCGAACCGGGGCAGGCGCAGCAATATCTGACAACAGCAGCGCAAATGGATGAAACGCTCTACGGCATGCTCGCCGCCGAACAGCTTGGCGTTGAGCTCCCCACCCACGCGCCGCCCCCCGCCCTCAGCCGCGAGGATTGGACCCAGCTGGCGCAGCGCAGCAATGTGCGCGTCGCGGTAGCCCTGACCGAGATCGGACGGCCCGCGCTTGCCGACGAAGTGCTGCGGCATGAGGCCCAGATCGGCCCGGCCTATCAGTACAATGCCCTTGCCCGTCTCGCACGCGAGCTTGGCCTGCCTTCCACCCAGCTGTTCATGGCGCATAATGCGCCTTACGGCACCACCAGCGATCCATCGCTGCGCTTCCCGGTCGCCTATTGGCAGCCAGTGGGCGGCTGGCAGGTCGATCCGGCGCTGGCCTTTGCCCATGCCTTGCAGGAATCGAACTTCCGCGCCTCGGCCGTCAGCCCGGCCAATGCGCGCGGGCTGATGCAGATCATGCCCGCGGCGGCGCGCGATCACACCGGCAGGCTCGGGCTCGGGTCCAGCCAGGCCGACCTCAATGATCCGCAGGTCAACCTCGCCTATGGCCAGCGCCATCTGGAGATGCTGCGCGATTCGCCCGCGACCGGGGGCATGCTACCCAAGATCATGGCCGCCTATAATGCCGGCTTGACCCCGATTGGACGCTGGAACGGCGAGATCAACGATCAGAACGACCCGCTGCTGTGGATGGAATCGATCCCCTATTGGGAGACC
>JBJTTE010000259.1:0-11034 GCA_046080005.1 Erythrobacter sp. | reverse complement strand
GAGCGGCTTTTCTCCTCGCGATACTGCGCACCAGAGCGAACTGGATCGAATCGTAAGGCAGGCCGAGGATGTTGGTCTCGCCAGAAACGAGACCCCTCAACTCTAGCCCGTCTTATTCACCGGCATTGTCCTGAAGGGTTGGCGGGAGTGGCGTAAGCCTCTGATCTGAATTAGGAACTGGGTGTCTAATCCGAACCTATTTCAGGGACAGAAAATGCCACAGGCCACACCCGCCACGAATGACGATATCGCAAGCTCATTTGGATTCCCAGCGGTTCGGGGCAAGAAGGTCACAGCTGCGTTTGATGGTGGCCGCCTGACCTCGGATGGCGGCGTGCTGGTGCTGGCGCAGGCCGAGCAGATGGTGGGGATCTGCGGGCGGCTTGCCGCATGTATTGCCGACCCGCGCGATCCTGCGCGGGTGATCCATCGGCTTGAGGATATCCTGCGTGCACGGATGTTCGCGATCGCCTGCGGCTACGAGGATGCCGATGATCTGGATGCCCTGCGCGATGATCCGGGGTTCCGCCTCGCGCTGGGCAAGCTGCCGGGGGCAAGCGGCGCAGCTCGAGGCGCGGGTCGACCAGCTTGGTAAAGGCGCGCGGCATCTGCGCCTTGATCCACGTCATGCGCTCGGTGATGAAGGCAGTGATCTCGGCGCGGCCCGTATCGCCGTCCGAGAACCGGAAGCGCGGATCGTCCGAGAGCGCGCGCATCCGCTCGCCGATGGTGCCCTTGGTATAGCCGATCTCTTGCAGGATCGGCTCCATCCGCGCGTGGAGCGCCTTGATCTCCTCCCGGCCTTGCTGGTGGATCTCGTCGGGCGTCAGCTTGGTGGTGGTCGAGGCACGCACCGCCCAATCGTAAAATTCATCGCCGCGTGGCCGCGCCCACATCCCCGCCGCATCGCTCGACGCCGCGCGCTGGAGCTTCAGTTCAGCCAATTGGCGTTCGAGCGCGGGGACAATCCCGCTGGTGGCGATCCGCTCCGCCTGCGCGGCGGACGTTTGGGCACCGGTCAGCCCGTTCGCCGACAGTGGCCCGGCATAGCTCTCGCGCGCCCCGGCGATGCTGGTTTCCATCTGTCGGATCGCCTTGTCGAGCAGGAAGGCGGGCGGCACCAGACCCATGCCGCGCGCGGCGCGGATGCGCGCAAGTTCACCGTCGAGCAGCGCGGGCACCTCGGCGAGGCGGTCGACATAGGGGCCAAGATCGCCAGCCTGCGTCAGCGGCTGGGTTGAGCCGAAGAAGCGCGGCATGTCGATATAGCCGCCAACATTCTGGATCACGATATAGGGGGCATTGCGCCAGCTCCCCACTGCGACATCGCCATAGGGCAAGGCCATCCCCTCGACTGCGCTGGCAAAGGCGGTCTCGACCACCTCGAAGCCGATCTGCTGGTCGCTGGAAAGGCCGCCGCGCGGATAGGCGCGGACCTCGGCGATCAGGTCCTTGAGCGTTGCGGCATAGGCCTCGCGTCCCTCTTCGCCCCCGGCGCCGAAGGTCGAGCGCCACGCGGCATAATCGCCGGTATCGACCCCGAGGCCCGTGGCGCGGCCCGGCTCATGCGCGAGCATGCGGTAGGCAATCCGGTCAAGCGCCGCGTCAGGCGCAAGCCCGGCAAGCGATGTCGCCGCGCTCTGGGGCGCTGGCGTTGTCGCGGCGCAGGCAGGCAGCAAGGCGACGGTGGAGGCCGCGCTGAGACCGGCAAGGGTCTCGCGGCGGGTAACGGCAATGGGTCTCTCGCTCATACCCGCAAGGTTAGGCGGCGCGCTTGGCCCAAGTCAATGCGAGGCGCGGGTTCAGTCCTTGAGGATGCCGCCGACCTTGCCGCCTTCCAATGCCAGCAGGCTCATCACCGGGTGGTGGAGCGCGATGTTCTGTTCGGCCGTGCCTTCATAGCCTTCCATGCCGAGTTCCCCCGCCAACTCCTTGCGGTTCTCGAAGGAAGGATCGAGGCCGACCAGCTTCATCAGATCGACGATCGATGTTTGCCAGTTGTACTTGTCGGCATCGGGCAGGGCGCCGATCTGGGCGGCCATCTGCGCTTCGGTGAGTGGCTCGGGCTCGGCAGGGGCGGCCGGGGCCGGGGCGGCGGCAGGCGCAGCAGCGGGGGCAGGAGCGGGCGCGGCCTCTTCCTTCTTCTCGCCCCAGATCGCGTTCTTGATCGACGTGAAAATACCCATCATAGTCCTCTCATGTGCCGCTCGAGGCGATATTCCTGTCACGGAGATATGTTCGCGGTGTTCCCGCGCCGTGACTCTTGTGTGATGCCATTGTTGCAGGGGTCTGACAATCATGAGCATAGGTGATCGCCAATGACCGACGTCGTGCTTTCGATTGTCATGCTGGCGGCGCTCTTGCTGGTCGGGGGTGCCTTTGTCCTGTGGCGGCGCACCGGCGAGGCGAAGAACCCCGCGCTGATGGTGCTGCTCGCGGTGATCGCGGTGATCAATGTGCTGATCTGGACCATCCCCAACCAGGGCGGCGCGGCACCCATCGATCAGGTCAAGGAAACCGCCGGAGAGGGCTAGGTGCACCCGCCCCGGCGGTAGCTGGCCTATTCCGGAATTCTCCAGGTCACCGACCCGGTGTAGCTCCCCGCGACCGGTTTGCCGGTGCTGTCGCGCGCGGCATCAAACCGGCCGCGCTTGCTCACCAGGGCGCAGGTGGCCGCGTCGAGCGGGGCGTGGCCGGTTGAACGCGTGATCGTGCAGCCGGTCACCTGACCGCGCGCATCAATCCCGAGGCTGAAGCGCGCAGTGCCCGCCATCTCCTCCATGATCCAGCGCGAGCGGTAGTCATCATTGGTCACCCACTTGCCGGGATTGCCTTTGGGCTTCGCGCCGACCGGGGTGTAGGGCGAGGCGCTGGGCAGCGGCGTCGGAATGATCAGGTCGCCTGATCCGGTACCGGCTGGATCGCCGATACCCGGAAGCGCCGTGACCGGATCGCCCATCCCAAGGTCGACCGGCATCGGGCCCACAGGCGGGATCGGTATCGGGATCGGGGTGGAGGTTGTGGCAGCCTTGGTGTCAGGCTGCGGCTTGTCGGGCGTCGGCGGCGGTGGTGGGGGCAGGGTGGTCTGCGTGATCATCTCGCCCTTGAGGTTCGGGGGCTTGGGCACGGCCACCACCGTCACCGCAAGGCCGACGACCAGCAGCGCGCCGATCCCGCCGGGAATACCGATCGCACCAGCGAGCGCGGCCGCATTGGGGCGGCGGTTGACAGCAGCATAAGGCATATAGGAGGCTCCTTTCTCCATCATGGTGGAGCAGTGGCCGGAGCACCGTGTCGCAAGCTTGGCATGCCGGCCCTGCTCACGCGCATATTTACTATGACTTTTACTAGGGGCGAAATGGTTTCGAGTTGCGACTAAAAACGAATTGCGAAAATTGCATGGAAAGCAGCATTGCCGTTCGTCTTGGGCGTGTCGCAGCATTGCCCTGCTTCTTCGCCGGTTCTGCTGAACCGCATGAGGAAGAACAGCCCTTCGACAGGCTCAGGGCGAACGGTGCTTCTCGGACCGCCGAAGGACGGGCCGCAAGGGCGACCGCCCGCCCGCAGGTGCTCGCGCGCAGCGCGAACCGCAGCGAGGACTGCAGGCCGGAGGGCGTGCAGCAAACCAATCACCTCGGACCGCCGAAGGACGGGCCGCAAGGGCGACCGCTCGCCCGCAGCTGCTCGCGCGCAGCACTCGGACCTTAAGGCTGGATCCTCGCCTGCGCGGGGATGACGGTTTTCCTAAGCTCGCCCAGGCTCGCTAAGGAAAACCGTCATTTGATCGGGCAATCCGGTGCTAGGCGGAAGTCGAGGTAATTGTCGACCGAGGCCATCATGTCTTCGATCTCGTTTTCGAAGAAGTGATTGGCGCGCGGGATTTCCTCGTGGTGGATGGTGATGTGCTTCTGGGTGCGCAGCTTGTCGACTAGCTTCTGCACCGCATTGGGCTGCACCACGGTATCCGCCGCGCCTTGCACAAAGATGCCGCTGGCGGGGCAGGGGGCAAGGAAGCTGAAATCATACATATTTGCCGGGGGCGCAATCGAGATGAAGCCGCGCACTTCGGGGCGGCGCATCAGCAGTTGCATGCCGATCAGCGCGCCGAAGCTGTAGCCGGCAATCCAGGTGTTCTGCGCTTCGGGGTGGATCGACTGCACCCAGTCGAGCGCCGAGGCGGCGTCCGAGAGTTCGCCGATCCCGCTGTCAAAGCTGCCTTGCGAGCGCCCGACACCGCGGAAGTTGAACCGCAGCGTGGCAAAGCCGCGATCGGCAAAGGTCTTGTAGAGCCGCTGCACAATCCGGTCGTTCATCGTGCCGCCGCCTTCAGGGTGCGGATGGAGGATCATCGCGACCGGCGCACGCGGGCGCGGGGGCGGCGCGAAACGGCCTTCAAGACGGCCTTCGGGGCCGGGGAAGATGACTGAGGGCATCGCTGGACCTTGTAATCGAGAGAGCGCCGCGCCGGGTGGCGCCGGAATTGCGCGGCCTATATAGGGCTACGCGCGAAAATCGCAATTATTGCAAGGACTGTCTCATCCCCGAGCGGATTTATCTCGACCACGCCGCCACCTCGCCGCTGCGCCCTGAGGCGCGGGCAGCGATGGAGGAGGGGTTCCGGCTGTGGGCGAACCCCTCCAGCCCCCACGCCGAAGGCCGCCGCGCCCGCGCCGCGCTGGAGGATGCGCGCGAGCGGATCAAGCGCGCGCTGGGGTGGGAAGGCGAGGTGATTTTCACCAGCGGGGCGAGTGAGGCGGCACTTCTCGCCTTCGACAATGCCATGGTCATTCACGAGGTGGCAAGCGCGGTCGAGCATGATGCCATCGGTCAGTTCGAGAAGAGCCGGGGTGTGCCCGTTGCAGCCGTCGGGTCTGGCGGCGCTGTTGACCTGGTTGCACTTTCTGCGGCCTCTGCACCTTCCGCAATCCTTGATGACGATGGGGAGAACCGCACTCTCGTTGCCGTCCAGCACGTCAATTCGGAAACAGGGACGCGCCAGAATATCGGGCTGGTGGCGGAAGTCGTTCACGATCAGCGCGGTCTGCTGCTTGTCGACTGCGCACAAAGCGCAGGGAAGATTGATATCCCGCAGCTTGCCGACATCGCGATTGTCTCGGCGCACAAATTCGGCGGTCCGATTGGGGTGGGCGCGCTGCTGGTCAAGGACTTCAAGATGCTGAAGCCCGTTGGCGGGCACGAGCGCGGTTATCGGCGCGGCACTGAGAACCTGCCGGGTGTACTCGGCATGGCAGCGGCGCTTGATGCGGGCAATTGGGCGACCTCGCCGGAACAGCGCACTATATTTGCTGGTCAGGTTTCGCATCAGCGCCTGCGCATCGGCGACCAAGTCGACTATATCTATGCGCTGACTCACCCCACCATGAGCGCACAAGCCTTGCTGATCCGCCTCGACGCCATGGGTTTTGCCGTCTCGGCGGGGAGTGCCTGCTCCTCGGGCACGCTCAAGAAAAGCCGGGTGCTCGATGCCTTCGGGGTGCCCGACGATGTCGCCGCACGCACGATCCGCGTGAGCCTCGGGTGGAACACCACGCCTGAGGAGTTGGCGCGGTTCGCCGAGGCATGGGCTTCGCTTGCATGACCGCTCACCTCGTCACCCTGAACTTGTTTCAGGGTCCATTCTTCCGCATGGACCAGCGGCCCGAAAGGATGGCCGGATGCTGAAACAAGTTCAGCATGACGGCGTTGGGAAGATGGTGTCAAGCCCATGATCTACCTCGACTATCAGGCCACGACCCCGCTTGCGCCCGAAGCGCGTGACGCCATGCTCCGGTGGCTGGGCGGGCCGGACAGCGACACCTTTGGCAATCCCCATTCGCCCCACCGGATGGGCCGCATGGCGGCTGCGGCGGTCGAGGCGGCGCGGGACCATGTCGCGGCGCTGATGCCGAGCGGAGGCCGGGTGCTGTTCACCAGCGGCGCGACCGAAGCGCTCAACATGGTGCTGCTCGGCACGCCGGGCGATGTCATCACCTTTGCGACCGAGCATGCCGCCCTGCTCGATTGCGCACGCGCTGTGGAAGCGCAGGGGCGGCGCTTCACGGTGCTCCCGGTGCTCGGCGATGGCCGGGCGGATCTCGCAGCACTCGCATCGGCGATAACGCCGCACACGGGGCTGGTCGCGATCATGGCGATCAATAACGAGATCGGGGTGGTGCATCCGCTCGCAGAGGCGATCGCCATTGCGCGGCAGGCCGGTGCCAGGGTGCTGGTCGATGCGGTCCAGGCCTTTGGTAGACTGCCCTTGACCCCCTTTAGACCCGACTTCGTGGCGGTCTCGGGACACAAGATTCACGGGCCCAAGGGGATCGGGGCGCTGTGGATGGCCCCCGGTGCGTCGCTTCAGCCGCTGGTTCACGGTGGCGGACAGGAGGCTAGCCTCAGGTCAGGCACCCTCTCGCCAGCGCTTTGCGCCGGGTTTGGGGCGGCCTGCCGCCTCGCTGCCGAGGGGCTGGAGAGCCAGATGTTTCACGTGAAGCATTTGTGGAACATTGCCCGTGATGCCTTTGCCGATTGGGAACTGAACGGCAGCGCAGCGGATCGCTGGCACGGCAATCTCAATATCCGCCGGGATGGCCTCGACGTCGCGCGGTTGATGAGCGATTGCCGCAGCGTGATGTTCTCGGCCGGGTCAGCCTGCGCCAGCGGATCGGGCCGCCCGAGTCATGTGCTTAAGGCGATCGGGCTGGGCGATGCTGAGGCCAAGTCCTCTATCCGCCTCGGATTCGGACGCTATACCAGCGCGGCGGAGCTCGAATCCGCCGCCGCCGCCATCACCGCCGCCGCCAGGAGCCAGGGTCTGTGAGCATTACCGTGACCTTCCTCGATCCGCGCGGAAAGTCGGTCGAGGCTGTTGCCGAGCCCGGCGATTGCCTGCTGCGTGTGGGGCAGGCGGCAGGACTGCCGCTGGAGGGCACCTGCGAGGGGCAGATGGCGTGTTCGACCTGCCATGTGATCGTCGCGGCCGACTGGTTCGACCGCCTCGCCCTGGCCAGCGAGGAAGAGGAAGATATGCTCGATTTCGCCGCCGGTGCGCGCCGCACCTCGCGGCTTTCGTGCCAGATTGCGCTCACCCCCGAGCTGGATGGCCTGACGGTCAGCGTCCCTGCTGAAAGCAGCGACGCGCGGCGGATCTAGGCCGCGCGTCGCTGCGCTGAGGGGTGGGTCAGGTCGCGTCTGGCGTCGCCACTCGCGGTGCAGGGGCTGCAAACCGGCGGCGGATCGCGCTCTGCGCCCACCAAGCGCCAGCCAGCGGTAGCCCGAGGGTGGCCGCAATGATCAACAGCGCGGCAATCCACCCGAAGATCGCGCCCAGCGATCCGAGCGCGCCCTTGACCGGGCCGAGGAAGCTGCGGCTCGCCGCGCTGCTCGTCTCATAATGGACCGTGACGCGGCTATAAGCGACGCGGCCCTCCATCTCTTTGAGCCAGCTTGTCGCCTGATCGATCTCCTCGTTCACCGCTGCGACCGAGCGTTCGGCCTCGACCAGTTCCTCGACCTTGCCCTTGCGGTTTTCCAGCACGTCCATCAGCTGGTCGCGCAGCGCGGTGCGCGCACGCACGCGGGCTTCGGTGTCGACGATCTGCTTCGATAGCTCTTCCGAGGCGATTTCGGCCGAAACCTGCTCAGCGCCAGCATCCAGCGCTTCGTCTTCCAGCAAGGCCCCGAACGCCCGCGCTTGCCGGGTGGCAGCCGCCATTCGCAATTCGCCTGTGACTTCGCCTTCAAGCTCGCCGGTCTTGGTCATGCCGAGGATTTGGCAGACCCCCGGACCCTGCTGTTCGCATAATGACGCATGGCGGCGCTGGAGCGATCCGATGGCGTCCGCCGCGGTGCGCCAGCGGTAATCATAGGCATATGCAAGCTGCGGCAAGCTGACGGGGAGCTTGTCGAGGGCGGGGAGTGCAGCGCTGTCTCGCTCGGAAGCTGCGGTCGCGGCAGACGGGACGGTTTCAGCAGAAGCAACCTCCTCGGAAGCAATTGCGGCGTCACCGCTGGTGTCGCCGTCAGCCGGTGGGCTGCAGGCGGCAAGGGTGAGGGCAGTAATGGAAGCGCTGCAAATCAAGGTCTTACGCATGGTTTCTCTCCTCGAGAAGCTGAACGGTCACCTGCGACTCGCGCCGGTTGCCTCAGTTTCACCGTAATGATGCCTTAATTTCGCCGTATTAAAACCACATTTTCGCCTTCATTCCTCGACACAGGTCATGCGGAGAAACGTGCTACCCTGTGGAAACCCCTCTCCCTCGCGCGCGCCCGGGTTGCTAGGGTCGGCCAATGTCCGCGCCGCCCACCACTGATGAAGCCGATGATGGCTTCGATGCGATCGTCGATGCGCCCTTCGATGCCGCGCTTTCCGAGCGCTATCTGGTCTATGCGCTCTCGACCATTACGGCGCGGAGCCTGCCCGATCTGCGCGACGGGCTGAAGCCGGTGCACCGCCGCCTGCTCTGGGCGATGCGGCAGCTCCGGCTTGATCCCTCAAGCGCGTTCAAGAAGTCCGCCCGCGTGGTCGGCGATGTGATCGGCAAGTACCACCCGCATGGTGATGCCTCGGTCTATGACGCGATGGTCCGCCTCGCGCAGGATTTTGCCCTGCGTTATCCGCTGGTGGAGGGGCAGGGGAACTTCGGCAATGTCGATGGCGATAACGCCGCTGCCTACCGCTACACCGAAGCGCGGCTGACCAAGACGGCGCTGGAACTGATGGCTGGGCTCGATGAAGGCACGGTAGATTTCCTCCCGACCTATAATGGCGAGGAGATCGAGCCGGAGATATTCCCCGGCCTGTTCCCCAACCTCCTTGCCAATGGCGCGAGCGGGATCGCGGTGGGCATGGCGACCTCGATCCCCAGCCACAACGTCGCCGAGATCATCGATGCGACGCTGGCTCTGATCGACAATGCCGCGATCAGCCATGAAGAGCTGATGCAGACCTTCCGTGGCCCCGATTTCGCCACCGGCGGGCAGGTGGTCGATAGCCCCGCTGCCATCGCCGAGGCCTACCGCACCGGACGCGGCGCGTTCCGCCTGCGCGGGCGGTTCCTCGCGCCCGAAGCCAAGGACCCTGACGATGCCGCCGCCGGGATCGAGCGGCTGGGCGGCGGGCAGTGGCAGCTGGTTATCTCGGAAATCCCCTATCAGGTCCCCAAGTCCAAGCTGATCGAGCAGATTGCGCAGGCCATTGCTGACCGCAAACTGCCGATCCTTGAGGATGTGCGCGATGAAAGCGACACCGCCATCCGCATCGTGCTCGTCCCCAAGAGCCGCAATGTCGATCCCGAACTGCTCAAGGAAAGCCTGTTCAAGCTGACCGACCTTGAGACCCGCTTCAGCCTCAATCTGAACGTGCTCGATGCGCGGCCGGGCTTTGGGCGCACGCCGATGGTGATGGGCCTGAAGGAACTGCTCGAAAGCTGGACCTTCGCGCAGATCGACATCCTCCAGCGCCGCGCCCAGCATCGGCTCGACCAGATCGCCAAACGGCTGGAGCTGGTGCGCGGCTACATCATCGCCTTCCTCAACCTTGATCGGATCATCGAGATCATCCGCACCGAGGACGAGCCCAAGCCGGTGATGATGGCCGAGTTCGATCTCACCGACCGGCAGGCCGAAGCGATCCTCAACATGCGGCTGCGCAGTTTGCGCAAGCTGGAGGAAATGGAGCTTCGCAAGGAGCAGGATGAGCTAATCGCCGAACAGGACGAGCTGGAAAAGCTGCTCGAAAGCCCGGCCCGCCAGCGCACCCGGTTGAAGCGCGATCTGCGCCGCCTGCGCAAAGACTATGCCGAGGACACGGTGCTGGGCCGCCGCCGCACGCTGATCGCCGAGGCTGCTCCGGCGGTCGAATTCAGCATGGACGCGATGATCGAGAAGGCGCCTGTCACGGTGATCCTCAGCCAGAAGGGCTGGATCCGCGCGGCCAGCGGCCACGTGCCGCTCGATCAGGAATTCAAGTACAAGGAGGGCGACGCGCTCGCCTTTATCCTCCATGCGCAAACCACCGACAAGCTGTTGCTGGCCGCAAGCGATGGGCGCTTCTTCACACTCGGCTGCGACAAGCTCCCGGGCGCGCGCGGTTTTGGCGAGCCGGTCCGCACCATGATCGACCTTGAAAGCGATGCGAATGTCAGCGCGATGATGGTCCACAAGCCCGGCAGCCGGCTGTTGCTGGCGTCGAGCCACGGCAAGGGCTTCGTCGCCGAAACCAACGAGTTGCTGGCCGAAACCCGCAAGGGGCGGCACGTGGTGAACCTCAAGGATGGCGCGCGGCTCTCAGTGATCCGCTTAATCAGTGAGGGGCACGATCACGTCGCGGTGGTGGGCGACAACCGCAAGCTGGTGGTCTTCACCCTTGAGGAACTGCCGATAATGGCGCGTGGGCAGGGGGTGCAGCTGCAACGCTATCGCGCCATGGAACAAGGGGGGGGCGGGATGGCCGATGCGATCACCTTCGTGCTTGCCGATGGCCTCAGCTGGCAGATGGGCGGTTCGGGCGAACGCACCCGCACCGAGACCGAAATCCGCATGTGGAAGGTCTCGCGCGGAGCGGCCGGGCGGATGCCGCCGCAGGGCTTTCCCAAGTCGGGCAAGTTCGGTTAGAGCACTTTTCGACCAATTCGGTTCACACTGATCGCGCCAGGGAGTTGGCTAGACAGGAGTGGCGCTCTAGCCAAGGGCCAGTTGCGTCCGCAAGCGGTGTGACGAATCGAGCGGACTTCCTGACGCAATCCCGCAGGGGCGGGCCGATTTGGGCTCAGGGCCATGTTGCCAAGGGAGATGGGCGTCGCTCACGAAGCGCTGCATCGCTCGCTCCTCGCGCCTCATCCTGAACCCAAATCGGCTCCGTCAGGGAGATCCGTCTTGGTCGGAAGGGCTCTAAGAGGCCGTTTCGAAAGGGGTTGAGCGGCTGAGGTTGCTGTGATTCCGGGGGTTTTGCAGACAACCCGGAGATTATGATGTGGACCCCGGCCACCCGCGCGCAGCATCCGCGGGTTTCGAAGCGTTACCAGACGGATT
>JBJTTE010000258.1:0-5552 GCA_046080005.1 Erythrobacter sp. | reverse complement strand
GTGGCTGAAGATCACCGGTGCGCGTGCCACGTCCAACGTATCGTGCATCACCTTCTCGCTGACGTGGGAAAGGTCCACGAGCATTCCCATGCGGTTCATCTCGCGCACCACATCCTTGCCGAAGTCGGTCAGGCCATTGTGCTTTGGGTCGTCCGTCGCCGAATCCGCCCAGGGAATGTTGAAATTGTGTGTGAGCGTCATGTAACGGGCGCCCATCGCATAGAACTGCCGCAGCACTGCGAGGTTTGAGCCAATCGAATAGCCGCCCTCCATACCCAGCAGCGAAGCAATTCGGCCTTCAGCCATTGCCCGCTCGACCTGATCCGCAGTCTCCGCATAGCGCAACGCACCCGGGTAGCGCGCGATCAAGCGCTTGGTCACATCAATCTGCTCGATTGTTTGTTGCACCGCGACCGCTTCATTCGCGGAATGAGGGACATAGACTGACCAGAACTGCGCCCCAACCTTGCCGGCCCTGAGGCGCGTGAGATCTGTATGCATGACCCCGCGTTCGGCCTCAGCATCGGCAGTGCCAGTCGTGTCGCTAAAGTCGAAACTGTTAATCTGGTTGTTGAACCGCGAGCGGAGCTGTCCGGGCGTATCATTGTGTCCGTCAAACACCGGCGCGGCTTCAAGCGCGGCACGCGCAATGGCTTGGGCCTGCTCCTCGGAAATGCGCTGGGCACTGACCGGCGCAGCCAGTAGCAATGCCGTGCCAAGAGCCAAAGCAGCGAACGGGCGGATGGCTTGCATAGGTAGTGACTCTCCCGATATGGCGGCCTAATCGTCGCGAACGAAGACCACCATGAGCGATAGCGCGCAAAATCTGATCGAACAATTGGGCCTGGCCGCCCATCCCGAGGGCGGGTGGTATCGCGAGACGTGGCGTGGGCCGCCTGGTCCAGACGGGCGCGCTCGTGGCACCGCGATAATTTTCATGCTGCGTGCCGGCGAGGCCTCACACTGGCACCGGGTCAATGCCGCCGAGCTTTGGCTGTGGCAGGCTGGCGATCCACTCGAACTAAGGCTTGCCGCAAGCGATGCAGGGCCGGTGCGCTTAGCCATCCTCGGTAGCGACGTGGGCGCTGCGCAACAATTGCAGGGCCTTGTCGCGCCCGACGAATGGCAGGCAGCACGGCCTGCAGGGAAGGCGCGATTTGGCTACTGTCTCGTCTCTTGCGTGGTCGTGCCAGGGTTCGACTTCGAAGGCTTCACACTCGCTCCCCCGGGCTGGGAACCTGCTAAGTGATCAAGGTAATCCTGCGCTGGATGCTGGCGGTATTTTACGCGGTAGCGGGCGTGATCCACCTGCTGCTACCGGCACCGTTCCTCAAGATCATGCCTGACTGGGTGCCTGCCCCGGAGGCTGTGGTGCTATGGACGGGGATAGCCGAAATCCTTGGAGCGATTGGGCTGGTGCAGCCCGTTTCAAGACCGCTGCGCCGCGCGGCAGGATGGGGCCTCGCGCTGTATGCGCTGTGCGTTTGGCCCGCCAATATCAACCACTTTGCGCTCGATATGGCGAGGGCAGACGGCGGACTCGGTCTAGCCTATCACATCCCCCGGATGTTTGCTCAGCCAGCGATCATCTGGCTCGCGCTGTGGGTGGGCGATTGCCTGCGTCCGCGCCAAACACCCACCAAGTGACAGCCGAGAAAGCGATCCTTGCCCTGATGGCTGAGCGAGCAGAGGACGCGACGATCTGCCCAAGCGAGGTAGCGCGCCAGCTTGCCGGGCCGCAGGGCGACTGGCGAGCGCAGATGGATACAGTCCATTCGGCCGCTGACGCGCTATTGGCAGCGGAGGCGATTAGCCTTTCGTGGAAGGGTACGCGAATGCAAAAGCGGCGCGGACCCTACCGGATCGCGCGCCGCTGATGTCAGGCTTATGCCGGCGGGTGCCTTAGGGCACCACCCACGGTCAGCTCAGGTGCTTAGAGACCGCTGCGGTCATCTTGAACATCGAGATCTGATCTTTGCCGATCACCGCGCCCAGCTTGGCATCGGGATTGATCTGACGCTTGTCCTTGGTGTCCTGAAGACCCTTGGCCTTGATGTAGTCCCACAGCTTCGAGGTCACCTCGGCGCGGGTCATGGGCCCCTTGCCGATTACTGCTTCAAGGTCTCCGGAAAGCTTTACCGGCTTTTGCAGTGCGTTGGTCGTTCCAGCCATCTTCTACTCCCTTATGTTTGTGGCAGGTTACTCAGGTATCGTCGCTGTCCCAGCTGGCATCATCATCATCGTCCCCGCCGCCGGTATAGGTGGCGTGGAGCACCGCGCAGGCTGTGATCGAGCCTTGCAGTGATGCCAGGAGGTCCTTGCGTGCTGCGCCGGGCATCAAAACCAGCGGCAGGTCGGTTGCGAACAATTGAAACAAATAGTGGCGCGTCTCCCCTTCCGGCGGAGAGGGCAACAGCCACTCTGAATTGCCGATTGCGTTCTTCCCGGTGCGCGGCGGAGTCTCTCCTTCAAGCAGCTTGCCGCGCTGCGCAGCAAGTCCCCATACAAGCCAATGACAGCCCGGATCGCTACCAGAAGCCGAGGCGTCTTCGACCACCAAGACCAACTCTTGGGAACCGGGCGGCGGCGCACTCCATTCAAACGGTGGAGCAACCGAATCTTCCTCGTCCGCCGTGAAGCTTGCATCAAGCTCTTCGCCGTTGCGAAAAGCTGGACTGGTCAAGGCAAATCCGCCGCGCGCAAACGACTCGGCCGAGCCAAGCTTTGCAATCGCAAGGCCAGAGTGACGCGCAGCTAAGGGCACGTGGGGTGCCAACCAGGCGGGGAAAGCGGTCATGATTCTGTCAGTTCCTGAGGCTCGTGCTAGTCCGTTCGGATGCGCGTTACGAGCCGAGACAAGCTTGTTTTTGGCGGTTTCTGCGGAAAACCCTGCAAATGCAGGCAAATTGGACACGGTTTCTTGCCACGTTTCAGGTCGGTCATGATTAAGCGTCCTTGCGCTCACTTGCCGTGCAGGGCATTGGAGAGCGCGCGTTGGCTCCTAGAGCACCCTTAGAACCCACAACGAGGCTATTTTCATGCGTGTTGGTCGCACGGCTCTTTCCCTTGTTCTGGCCATTCAGCTTGCAGCCTGTGGCGGCGGTGGCGGCACTCCCACCCCGCCTCCTCCCCCCACAGGGGGCACACCCACTCCAAGCCCAACACCGACCCCGTCAGCCTGTTCTCTGCGTGCTCAACAGGACTTTGCCGATCGGGTGCTGAATGAATGGTATCTGTTCCCCGATCTGCTGGCCGCCGCCAATCCCGCATCCTTCAACAATCTTGACGACTATCTTGATGCTCGCGTCGCCCCCGCCCGCGCGCAAAACCGCGACCGCTTCTTCACCTTCTCGACTTCGATCGCCGAGGAAAACGCACTGATCAACTCGGGTTCTTCGGCAGGTTTCGGGGTCCGCTTGGCTTTCGACTCTTCAAGGCAGCGACTATTCGTGGTCGAGGGCTACGAGGGCACACCCGGACTGGCCGCAGGACTTGACCGGGGGAGCGAGATCACAGCGATCGGCACTTCCAGCGCCAATCTTCAGACCGTTTCCAGCCTGTTTGCAAGCGGTGGCTCGCAAGCCGTGTCCAATGCGCTCGGGCCATCGACATCGGGGACGGCCCGCGTGTTGCGATTCGTCCAACCCGGCGGCGCAATTGTTGAACGGAGCATCACCAAGACCGAATTTGCGCTCGATCCGGTATCGGACCGCTACGGTGCGCTGATCCTCAACGACGGCGCAAAGCGGGTGGGGTACATCAATCTCCGCACTTTCATCATATCCGACGCAGCAAACCAACTACGCACCGCCTATGGGCAGTTTGCGGCGCAGGGCGTGACTGAGCTCATCATCGATTTCCGCTACAACGGCGGCGGCCTCGTAAGCGTGGCCGATACGATGGGCGATCTCATGGGACAGGGCCGCGTCGGACAGGTGTGGAGCCGCGAGGTGCTTCGCCCATCCAAGGCAGCTGAAAATTCCACGCGCCTGCTCCGCTCCGAGCCGAACGCTAGCGCGCCCACCAAGGTCGCCGTGATCACCACCGGTTCGAGCGCATCAGCAAGCGAACTCGTAACGAATTCGCTGATCCCCCCACTTGGCAACAGACTTGCGTTGGTCGGAAGCAACTCCTTCGGCAAACCGGTTGGACAATTCGGGTTTGATCTTGCCGCCTGTGATCTTCGCATCCGAGCTGTCGCATTCAAGACAGTCAACGCGAACGATCAAGGCGAATATTTCACGGGCCTTGCCAGCGTGGTGCCCAATACATGCAGAGCTGGCGATGACATCACACGTCCACTCGGCGATCCGCGTGAAGCCTCCATCGCGGCAGCTTTGGATTTCCTTGCCGGACGTAGCTGTTCGCCGATCACCTCAACGGCCCGTATTGCCAGCGCCAACGGCGGACCGACGCAGTCAGAAGTCATCCGGCAGGGCCTTGAACTGCCCGAACGCGAGATGCTGCAACCGCGCCGTCCGGCCCCTGCGCAGCGAGAGCTGCCAGGCCTTTTTTAGCGCGGCTCTAGAGGCCGTGCGGCACTGTCTCAAAAGCGGGCAGATCGCCTAGGTCGACCCAATCCTGCTTGCTCTTCGCGTAACAATGAAAGGATGGGTCGAGGATGCTGGTATCGTCCAGCGTCCCGGCGTTGATGAATATCATCCCCGGCGGGCTGTCCACCCGGGTGAAGACCGGCGATCCGCAGGTGCTGCAGAACTGTCGACGCACGGTCGCGCCGCTATCGCCGGTGTCGTAATAGGTGGTCAGCTCACCTTCGTAAGTGACCGCATTTTCGGGCACGCCAATAATCACCGATAGCGCGCTGCCCGATTGACGCTGGCAGTTCTTGCAATGGCAGGTAACGCAGAGCAACGGATCGCTTTCGCAAATGTAGCGTACCTTGCCGCACAGGCAGCCTCCCGTGATAGTCATCGCTCTCTTCTCCCCCGCTTTTGTCCCCGCTTCACGGCGCAGGATCGCCGGTCGCTGGCTGAGTGGCAATATAGCCGCAACCCTTCAAAGTGTCCTCGCCCAAAGCAACAGTGGCAACGAAAGGAAAATCCCGATCGCTCATTCCATCGCTGCATTGACCAGGCGTAAGCGTGGCTGTGAATGGTTGGCCGTCGAGCTCGCCCGAAAAGCTCAAGCCCCCATTCCCAGCGAAGCGGGTGATTGCAAAGCGCGTGCCGGGCTGATTTTCGGGCGTCGACCACAAACCCTCCTCGCCTTCGATCACGAGGTTCCAGAAAGGCTCGGTGCCGACAAGAGTAACCGCCTCGTCAGGTGCGACGGCATTGAAGGGCTGACTCTCTCGGTCGATCCCGTCCTGCTCCGGCGACGCAACCACGTCCGAGCGCTGACCCTCGGGTGCGCTGTCTTGGGTTTGACCGGGCGCGCAGGCACCAAGGCCCGCGACCAACGCGGCAAGCAGGAGCACACGGGATTGGTAGGAGTGGAACATGAGCCTCTCTTTTCTGTGCTCCGACTGCGAGGATAGGCCGGAACCAGACCTACGCCAAGGGATTTGGCGCGCATGGACTTTACCCCGACCC
>JBJTTE010000257.1:0-3623 GCA_046080005.1 Erythrobacter sp. | reverse complement strand
GCCTGGTTTCGGCCAATATGACCACAGCCGCTCGCCCGATCCGGAGCGACCGGGAGCTCAAACAACTCGCAGGGCTAAGCCCTAGGTGTTCAGGCGCTCGCGGATTTCCTTGCCAGTCTTGAAATAGGGTACGCGCTTTTCGGGCACGTCCACCGATTCGCCGGTACGGGGGTTGCGCCCGCTGCGCGCTTCGCGCTCGCGGGTCGAAAACGCGCCGAAGCCGCGCAGTTCGACCCGGCCACCTTCGGCCAGGCGCTGTGCGATTTCATCGAAGAAAATGTCCACGACCTGATCGATCTCGTCGGCGCGGAGGTCTGGATTGTCCTTGTGCAATTCCTGCAGCAATTCGGATCTGATCATGATGGCCTCCCGGCACGCATCGACGCTCTCCTGTCGTGCAACGCCGCCAAATGCGGGTTTCCCCGTCGTTTAACCCTTGTCTCCGACCCTCGAGACGTTGTCCCCTTTAATCGCAACCTTGCGAGATATGCAATCCCGCAGGCGGCGAAAGTTGAAAACTGTCAGAATTCCGGAATTTGCGCAACCTTGATCGAGATCAGAAAGTTGCGTGGCGCTTAGGCGGTGATGGCGCAGTTCGCCGGATCAAGACCGAGGCGCTTCATCCGGCTGCGGATCTCGGGCCACTCTTCGCGCAGGAATGCCTCGCGCTCGGTTGCACGCAGACGTTCCGCCGCCCCGCGCACGACGTACATGCCGACCCCGCGCTGCACCTCGACCAGCCCGTCGTTCTGGAATTGCTGGTAGGCTTTGGCGACCGTCAACGGGTTCGCGCCCTGCTCTGCCGCGAGCGCACGCACCGATGGCAGCATCGCGCCCTCGGCATAGACCCGATCAATGATCGCAGCGGCAATCTGGTCGCGCAGTTTGAGATAGACGGGCCGGTTGGAGCTCTGGCGGTTGGGGTTCATGACAATCAAGCGACCCTTTCAAGATGCATCAATGCCATAATACAGCCATGCGGTCAATTGGTTTGCGGGGGCGCCTCCGCGCCCCCATCCTCGGTGCTGTTCCTCCACTTCGCTTTGCTTCGTTCCGGGCACCTGCGGGCGGCCGTTCGGCCTTGCGGCCCGTCCGTTGGCGGGCCGATGGTCTGCGCTGCCGTCATTCTGCCCCGCGCATTCCACTACGCCCGCACGCAACAAAAGCTTCACACGCGCGCTCAAGCCGTTAGGGTGCGGGTTTATCGTGGTGGTGTGGTGAGGCACCTCCTTCAGAAAACCATGCGATCGGGATCGAACTTCATGAAAGACATTGCGCTGTGGGCGGAAGCTGACTGGATCGCGGCCATAGCTGTGCTTGTGCTGATCGTCTTCCTCGCGGTCGGCGCGAAAGTCGCGGTGCAGCGCGACCCTGAATTCGCAGGCCACCCCAAGGGCCTCTACATGCTGTTCTTCGCCGAGATGTGGGAGCGTTTCTCGTTCTACGGCATGCGCGCAATCTTGGTGTTTTACCTCGCCCAGCATTGGGACTTCACTGAGGGCAAATCCAACCTGATCCTCGGCGCCTATGCCAGCCTCGTTTACATCACTCCGGTGCTCGGAGGGTGGCTTGCGGATCGCTATCTCGGGCAGCGCAAGGCGGTGCTGTTCGGTGGGCTGCTGCTGGCGATCGGGCACTCGCTGATGGCGGTTGAAGGGACCGGCGGGCAGAACGATCCGACTATCAACGTGTTCTGGGCGGCGCTCGCCTTCATCATCGTCGGGTCGGGCTTCCTCAAGGCGAACATTTCTGTGATGGTCGGTCAGCTTTACGGTCTAACCGACACTCGCCGCGACGGGGCCTATACGATCTTTTACATGGGCATCAACGTCGGCGCGGCGATTGGCACAATCCTTGTTGCCTATCTCGGTCAGACCATCGGTTGGGGCTTCGGCTTTGGCCTTGCGGGCATCGGGATGCTAATGGGGCTGATCGTCTTCGTGCTGGGCAAGGGTGTGCTGAACGGTGCGGGCGAGGCTCCTGCACCGCTCGCCAAGGGCACTGAGTTCGGGCTCTACGGCATCGGCCTTGCTGCGGTCGCGGTTATCTGGGGATTGGTCCAGTATCAGGACGTGATCCAGACCCTGCTGATCATCTCGGGTGTATCGCTGCTGGGCTATGTTCTGTTCGAGAGCTTCAAGCTCGACAAGGAACCGCGCGAGCGTATGTTTGCGATCCTGTTCCTGATCTGCCTCAACCCGCTGTTCTGGGGCCTGTTCGAACAGGCAGGTGGGTCGATGAACCAGTTCACCGACAAGTTTGTCGATCGCAGCGGGGTGCCGGCGGGCATCTTCCAATCGACCAACCCGATCTACATCATCCTGCTAGCCCCTTTGTTCGCCGCATTGTGGCAGTGGCTCGGCGCGAGGGGCAAAGAGCCGTCGGCTCCGGCCAAGTTTGGGCTCGCGCTGGCGCAGATGGGCTTTGCGAACCTCGTGTTGGTGTGGGGCGCGCAGGCCTATGGCGTAGCGGCGATGACCCCGGTCATTCTCGTTTTCGCATATTACTTCTTCGCCACCACCGCCGAGCTTTGCCTCTCACCCGTGGGCCTGTCGGCGATGAACCGGCTGGCCCCCAAGCACCTCGCCTCGCTTATCATGGGCGCATGGTTTTACATGACCGCAGTCGGTAGCTTCGTCGCCGGCAAGATCGGCGAGGCGACAGGAGGGCATGACGGGGTGTTGAGCAAACAGGGCCTGCTCGACATTTATGAACAGTTTGGCTGGATAGCGATTGCTGCCGGGGTCGCGGTACTTTTGGTCAGTCCGGTGGTGAAGAAGTGGATGCACCTCGACACCCTCGGCAAAGACACCGGCGAGGCAGAAGCGGAACGCGTCTTCGGCGATGCGCCGCCAGCAGCGCGGCCTGCCGAGTAACCTGAGCCGGATACCTGAATGGTCCAGCACGATGGACAAGCCTCGCGTGGTCCCCTCCAACGCAGGCGGAACGGAATAAAGTGAGGTTTGAATGTTTGCCGACACCACAAGGCGCGCTCGGGCAGTTGCGCTGACCACCCTTGCAAGCGTGCTGGCGCTGACCGGCGCGGCCGAAGGCCGGCTGGCGGCACACGAGACTGCCGCCGGCACGCAGGACCGCCCACCGGCACCCGAACCTGAGTCCAATGCGCAAAACCCCGCATGGCACGCGCAGCAGCAGCTCTACCTGCTCGGCCTCAAGGCAGAGGACGGGTGGTACACCGCCGAGGCCGGGCTGCGTTGGCGGTGGCTGAAATATCTCGCATCCCCGCAGAAGCCGAAGGTCTCCGACACGGTGACGGTCCATTACGAGGGCAAGCTGCTCGATGGAACGGTGTTCGACAGCTCCTACGCGCGCAATGAGCCGGCCACGTTCCCGCTCGGACGCCTCGTCAAGGGTTGGCAGATTGCCATCCCCAACATGGGCGTGGGCGAAACCATCGAGATCGCGATCCCCGCCGATCTCGCCTACGGCCCCGTCGGGCGCGGGCCGATCCCTGGCAATGCGACGCTGGTGTTCAAGGTCGAATTGCTCGCAATCGCCGACTAGGGTCGGGACTCAATTGGCCCACCAGATGATGGCGGCGACGATGAGTACGGCTGAGAGGAAAATGTCTGCGCGCTTGTCGTAGCGTGTGTGGATGCGGC
>JBJTTE010000256.1:0-2611 GCA_046080005.1 Erythrobacter sp. | reverse complement strand
GTCCAATTCTATCCGGCTCATGCTTCCCCCCTCAGATGGGTGGCATGGGCGCTGCGACCGCGCGGACCGTTGAAGTATTCCTCGATCCATGGATGCCCTGTCGCGATCAGTTCAGGAATGGTGCCGACCGCGATAATCTGTTTCTCCGCTATCACCGCCACGCGGTCACAGATTTCGTACAGCGTATCAAGATCGTGGGTGATCAGGAACACGGTGAGGCCGAGCGTTTCCTTGAGCTCGCGGGTCAGCCGGTCAAACTTGGCCGCGCCGATCGGATCGAGCCCAGCGGTGGGCTCATCCAGGAACAGCAACTCGGGATCGAGCGCCAATGCCCGCGCCAGCCCGGCGCGCTTCTTCATGCCGCCTGACAGCTCGGCCGGATATTTCTGCACCGCGCTCTCCGGCAGGCCGGTGAGCATCACCTTGTAGCGTGCGATCTCGGCGCGCAGGGCCGGTTCGAGATCGGGGAAGAACTGCTTGATCGGCACCTCGACATTCTCGCCCACCGTCAGCGTGGAGAACAGCGCGCCGCCCTGGAACAGCACCCCCCAGCGTTCCCGCACCGCCAGATCATTTTCGGCATTTTCGCCGCACAGGTTGTGGCCCAGCACATCGATCCGCCCCGCCGCCGGGGTCTGGAGGCCGATGATCGAGCGCATCAGCACCGATTTGCCGGTGCCCGATCCGCCCACAACGCCCAAAATCTCGCCGCGCTGCACAGTCAGATCGAGGCCATCGTGGACCGCGAAATCGCCGAAGCGATTGACCAGCCCTTCGACCAGAATGGCGGGGCCTTGATCATCGGGATGCTGGTTCATCCGCATCGGCTCACCCCCACCCGATCTCGGTGAAGAACACCGCGAAGAAGGCATCGAGCACAATCACCGCGAAGATCGCCGAGACCACCGCCATGGTCGTGCGGCGACCGACCTCTTCGGAATTCCCGAGGACCTGCATCCCGTGATAGCAGCCTGCCAATGCCACGATCAGGCCAAACACTGGCGCCTTGATCAGCCCGATCCACAGGTCATGGATCGGCACCACCTCCTGAACGCGCGACAGGAAGCTCCAGAACGGGATCCCGAGCCCGACCTGACCCACCACTGCCCCGCCGATGATCGCGACGAGCGAGGCATAGAACCCCAGCAGAAGCATCATGAAGGTCGCTGCCATGATGCGGGGGATCACCAGCAGCTCGATCGGCGAGAGGCCGATAGTGCGCATCGCGTCGATCTCCTCGGTGAGCTTCATGGTGCCAAGCTGCGCGGCAAAGGCGCTCCCCGAGCGGCCCGCGACCATGATCGCGGTCATCAGCACGCCAAGTTCGCGCAAGGTGATGCGCCCGACGAGATTGACCGTGAGCGATTCGGCGCCGAACTGTTCGAGCTGCACCGCCCCCTGCTGGGCGATAACAATGCCGATCAGGAAGCTCATCAAGCCGATTATCGGCAGCGCCGAGACGCCGACCAGCTCCATCTGGTACACCAGCGATCGGACCGGAAAGCGGCTCGGATGGCGCAGCAGGTTGCCGGCCCCGATCAGGATCTGGCCGAAGAAGCCGACCACACCATAGATCCCGCCGCGCGCGTCGAACACCGTCTAGCCGACCGCGCGCGGCACGCGCTCCCACACCGGCAAGCGGTGCGGGTGGGTATCGCCGCCTGCGTCAATATCGCGCATCGCAGCCAGCAGCCGCTCGGCGGCCGCGCTCGCCCCGGTAATGTCGCTGTTATGCTCGCGCGCAAGCCGGCACACGACCCAGGCGCCGACGGTATCGATTTCCTCGACCCCGGCGAGATCGACGCTGCTGATTGATCCCGCAATCTGCTTGAGCGCGCGTTGGAGCGGTCCGATGCTGGCCAGGGTCAGCTCGCCTGACAGCACCAGCCGTTGGGGGCCTGCGCCGTCGACTTCCCCCAGTCCTTCGAGCCTATATTGCGCGGCACCTTCCATTGGCGCGGGGTATGGGGCGATTTTCCGGCCCTCGCAAGGCTCTCGGGCGAGTGACCCACCGCTTCTACATTGCATCGCAACATGGCTGCTGGCATGGCGCGACCCACTATGACCGACACCACCACCGCACCTTTGGCCACCACCTTTGATCCCGCCGAAATCGAGGCGCGCTGGTATGCCCATTGGGAGGCGAACGGCTGTTTCCGGCCCGCGCGCCCCGATGCCGAGGCCTTCACCATCGTCAACCCCCCGCCCAATGTGACGGGCAGCCTGCATATCGGCCATGCGCTCGACAACACGTTGCAGGACGTAGTGGTCCGCTATGAGCGCCTGCGCGGCAAGGACGCGCTCTGGGTGGTCGGCACTGATCACGCCGGGATCGCGACCCAGATGGTGGTCGAGCGCCAGATGGAAGCGCGGCAGGACAAGCGCACCAATTATTCGCGCGAGGATTTCGTCGCCAAGGTGTGGGAGTGGAAGGCCGAGTCAGGCGGCACCATCACCAACCAGCTGCGCCGCCTGGGCTGTTCGATGGACTGGAGCCGAGAGCAGTTCACCATGGACCCGCACTTCACCAAGGCGGTGATCAAGACCTTCGTTGATCTCTACAATGATGGCCTGATCTATCGCGACAAGCGGCTGGTGAACTGGGACCCCA
>JBJTTE010000255.1:0-8776 GCA_046080005.1 Erythrobacter sp. | reverse complement strand
CCGTTTTCGGCCTTGGCGTTGAGGTTGACGGTGAACTGATCGAGCGCCGTTTCCTTCTTGTTGCCACCCGTATCCTTGGTCTGGGCCGGCTCCTCCGCCTTGGCGGTGCCCTGCGGGTTCTTGTTTTCGACCTGGCGGCCCCCCTTGCCGATGCCGTGGCTGATATAGCTTACCGCATCGAGCCGGCTCATGTCCTGCTGCTGGAGGAAATAGACCGCGTAAGAATCCCGCTCGGAAAACAGCGCGACCAGCACATTGGCACCTGTGACCGTGTCCTTGCCCGAGGACTGGACATGCAGGATCGCGCGCTGGATGACCCGCTGGAAACCGGCAGTCGGCTGCGGATCGGAACCATCCTCGGTCTTGAGCGACTGGTATTCCTGATCGAGATATTGTTTCACCACCTCGCCCAGCTCGGCCAGATCGACCCCGCAGGCAGCCATCACGGCGGCGGCATCTTCATCATCGATCAGCGCAAGCAGAAGGTGTTCGAGCGTGGCATATTCGTGCCGCCGTTCGGACGCATTGCCGAGCGCATTGTGCAGCGTGCGTTCTAGGTTCTGGGCGAAGCTGGGCATGGGAGAGGCCTTTTCAGCGGAGGGTTGCCCGTGGCGAGCGGGCGGAGAGGGCCATTCTGGGACTATATGGGAGGGCTTTCGGGAATTGCGAACCCTCTGACAACAACTGAGTGCAGGCTTGTGGGCAGATCATCCGCCGCCCTTGGAAAACAGCGCATCGGCTGCGGCGCGGTGGGCTGCGGCCTTGTTCTGATGCGCTCTCACCCGCCCGATTTCGGCTTCGAGCAGAGCGACGCGTTCATCAAGTTCGGCTTGCGAATAGGGGCCGAGGTCTTCGCCCGCGAGGCGACTCGCTGCATCTCCGCTGGGCCGGGGGCGATCAGCTTCTTCCATTGCAAAGCAGCATCCGCCCCAAGCGGCTTGCTGTCAATCGGCGAGGCGGTTATTCGCGATGAAACATAGTTATCGCTAGTACGTCGGGGGCGTCGAGTGACTGGTTCAAACGATTCGGCGCAATTGCCTGACAATATGCAATCGATTTGCTTCGATGCGCCCGGCGGCCCGCAGGTGCTCAAGCTCCAGACCTCTCCTCTTCCGAGCCTGCGCGCCAGTGATGTGCTGATCCGTGTCGCCTATGCCGGGGTTAATCGCCCTGATTGCCTTCAGCGCGCCGGGATGTATCCGCCCCCGCCAGGCGCATCGCCCTTGCTTGGGCTGGAAGTGGCGGGCGAGGTGGTTGCGATCGGGGATGAAGTCCCGCGCGAGATGATCGGGCAAAGGGTCGCCGCGCTCACCCCGGGTGGCGGTTATGCCGAATACTGCGCGGCGCATTGGCAGCACTGCTTGCCGGTGCCGGAGGGGATGCGGCTGTGTGAGGCTGCGGCTCTGCCCGAAACGCTGTTTACGGTGTGGCACAACCTGTTCGAACGCGGGCTGGCGCGCGACGGCGAGCGGGTGCTGGTCCACGGCGGCACCTCGGGGATCGGAACGATGGCGATCATGCTTGGCAAGGCCTTCGGGATGGAGGTGATTGTGACCTGCGGCGATGCCGCCAAATGCGAGGCAGCCAGCCGGATCGGTGCAGATCTCGCGATCAACTACCGCGCAGCCGATTTCGTCGATGCGGTGATGGCCCACACCGAGGGCAAAGGGGTCCATATCGTGCTTGACATGGTCTCAGGCGATTATGTCGCGCGCAACCTCAAGTGTCTGGCCGAGGATGGTCGCCACGTGACGATCGCGGTGCTCGGCGGGGCGAGGGGCGAGATCAACATGGCGCAAGTGATGATGCGCCGCCTGACCCTGACCGGATCGACCCTGCGCCCGCGCTCGGACTTCTTCAAGGCCGCGCTCGCCAACGAAATCGCCGACAATGCCTGGCCGCTGTTCACAGAGGGCGAGATCGCGCCGGTGATGGACATGACCCTCCCCCTCGCCGAAGCCGCCGCCGCCCATGCGCGGATGGAAGCGGGCGATCACATTGGCAAGATCGTGCTGGAGGTGGCTGGCAGTTGATGTTCATTGGGTACGGAGAGGCTCACCCTCAACTGATCTGACTAGTTCGGGGGATGCGAGGGCATGCTGACTGCGACTCTGTCAGTTCTTCTAGGCGTTACACCGCTCCCTCAGACTGTTTACGACGACATCGCTGCAGCTAGGAGCGCCGCGACCGTCGGAGATGACGTTTGGCCTGGTTTCGCCTCAGCTCCGTTTTCTTTGCTGATTGTAACGCCCGAATCCGAGTTCTTGCTGTGCGACAGTCAGACACCCGCCGAGTTTGTGTACGTCGGACAAGACGCTGCCACGGGATGCTCGATCACGCAGGGGCCGACCAGTTGGCGTCAACCTAGCTTTCTTGCCACCATGCCGATCTTTGGGCCGGACGAGGTAATCGTCATGGGTTCCCCTGAGGCGACGGGCCTGACCCGGGCCGCTTGGCGCCGGACAATTCTGCACGAACATTTCCATCAATGGCAGAGCCAACTGCCAGACCACTACAACCGCGCCGTCGCTCTTGATTTATCCGATGGAGACGAGAGCGGAATGTGGATGATCCAGTATCCCTTTCCCTATCGCGATCCGGCTGTTGGGGCAGCTTATCGCGCTGCCGCCGATGCGCTGCTGCTTGCGCTGGGGTCCACAGATAAGGCGTTGCCAGCCGCAGTCCGGACTTATCTCGTAAAGCGTGATGCGTTTGCCTCTGCCGCGGGGGAGCGCAATTGGCGCTACTTTGAATTCCAACTCTGGAAGGAAGGAGTTGCCAGATGGACCGAGATAGAGCTTGGGCGACGTGCCGGCAGCGAATGGTCCGCTCAAGCGCAGGCATATTGGTTGGAACAGCTTGCAAGTCTCCGCTCCGGCAGTCTGCCCGAGCTGGAACGGACCTCGGTCTATGCATTTGGTGCCGCAGAAGCCGCGTTGCTTGAGAGGATCGATCCAGATTGGCGGGGATGTTACAGGGTGTCGCTACAATTGGGCGATTGCTGGGAATCGCTGGGCATGTCACGATCTCCTGATGCCTGACCCCCTGACCCTCCACGAAGACCCCCGCAGCGGGAACTGCTTCAAGATCAAGCTCACCGCTGCGCTGCTCGGCCTTCCGTTGGCGACGCGGGCCTATGACATTATGAAGGGCGAAACCCGCACGCCCGAATTTCTGGCCCAGGTCAATAGCAACGGGCGCATCCCGGTGCTGCAGATTGGGGAGGGGCCGCAGGCGCAGTTCCTGCCCGAAAGCAATGCCGCGTGCTGGTACCTTGCGCATGGCAGCCACCTCATCCCGGCGGACCGCTTTGCTCAGGCAGACATGCTGCGCTGGATGTTCTTTGAGCAGTATAACCACGAGCCCAACGTGGCGACGCTGCGGTTCTGGCTGCGCTTTGTCGGCGAGGCGAACCTGTCAGCGGCGCAGCGCGCCCAGATCATGGCCAAGCGCATGGGCGGCATCGCGGCGCTGGAACTGATGGACAAGCATCTGGCGGATCATGCCTTTTTCTGCGGCGAGGCCCCGACCCTCGCCGATATCGCGCTGTTCCCCTATACCAATGTGGCCGAGGAAGGCGGCTTTGGCCTTGGCGACTATCCGCGGATTGGCGCGTGGCTCGGGCGCATGGGCGCGCTCCCCGGCTTCATCACGATGGAATAATCGGTCCGGTCGACAAGCCTTGTGTCCACCTTGTTGATTTGTCGCTTTGTCGTCATAATCTGGCAGGAAGTGAGCGACTTGGTCATGATTGACTCGTTCACCTTTCTGAAAATGACGCGAAACCGTCATTTGTCTGTGAGTCGGCTGTAACATTTGCCTGCCATGGGGATCGAACGAGACATGACACTCAAGGGTTAACCATGACCAGTGCCGAACTCTCCGACCTGATCAGCGCCAACATTGCCAGCTTCCCCGGCACCGCCTCGCGCATCCCCGAATCCGAAGGGAACGCCCGGCGCTCGTACCGCACGATCTGGATCAGCGACGTCCACCTCGGCACCAAGGGCTGCAACGCCGACATGCTGATCGACTTCCTCGATCACACCGACAGCGAGACGATGTACCTCGTCGGCGACATCATCGATGGCTGGCGGCTGAAGAAGAAGTTCTACTGGCCCAGCGCCCACAACGACATCGTCTGGCGCATCATGAAGCGCGCCCGCCGCGGCACCCGGGTGGTTTACATCCCGGGCAATCACGACGAGATGTTCCGCCAGTTCACCGGCCTCAATTTCGGCGGGATCGAGATCCGCCGCGCCGCCTTGCACGACACCGCCGATGGCCGCCGCCTGATGGTGCTGCACTGCGACGAGTTCGACGCGGTGATGCTCTCGCACCGCTGGCTCGCCTTCGTGGGCGACCATGCCTACCACTTCATGATGAAGTGCAATGTCGCGGTGAACACCGTGCGGCGCTGGATGGGCAAGCCCTACTGGTCGCTTTCCAAGGCGGCCAAGCACAAGGTCAAGAACGCAGTCGAGTTCATCGGCAAGTACGAGGAAGTCGTCGCCCGCGCCGCTGGCGAGCGCGGGGTCGACGGGGTGGTGTGCGGCCACATCCACACCGCCGAATTCCGCATGTTCGATCACAACGGCAAGGCAATCGAATACTGGAACGACGGCGACTGGGTCGAAGGCTGCGACGCGCTGGTCGAGCATCACGATGGCCGCATGGAAATCCTCCACTGGCCCGAAGAGATCGCGCGCCGTGCCGAGGGCGAGCCCGACGCTGCGGCTGCCGAGGCTCCCGCACAAGGTTCGGCGCGCGAGGCGGCGTGAACCGGCTCACGACGATCCCGATCGACAGCGCCTCGCCCGCCCCAGCTTCCATCCTTCCTGCGGGCCCGCTGCCCGCGCCTGACGCGGCGTCGGAGCTTGTCCCCGCATCGATCGCGATCGTCACCGATGCCTGGCACCCACAGACCAACGGGGTGGTGCGCACCCTGTCGACCACCTGCGAGGTGCTGCGCGACTGGGGGCATCAGATCACGGTGATCAGCCCCGAAGGCTACCCCTCGCTCCCCGCGCCGACCTATCCCGAGATTCGCCTCGCGCTGACCGCGCCGGGTGCCGTCGGGCGGCGGCTGGCGAAGATCGCGCCCGATGCAGTGCATATCGCTACCGAGGGGCCCTTGGGTTTCGCCGCCCGTCGGTACTGCCTGAGGCGCAAGGTGCCCTTCACCACCGCCTATCACACGCAGTTCCCCGATTACGTCGCGCGCCGCACCGGGCTCCCGGCGAGCGCCTTCTGGCCCTATATCCGCTGGTTCCACCGTCCGGCGGAAACGATCATGGTCGCGACCGAGACGATCCGCGCGCAGCTGCGCGAACAGGGCCTTAGCCAATTGACTCACTGGAGCCGGGGCGTGGACCTCGCCTGCTTCGCGCCCGATGCGCCCCCGCCGCCCGAATATGCCGGTCTGACAGGGCCGATCCTGCTCTATGTCGGGCGGATTGCGGTCGAAAAGAACATCGAGGCTTTCCTTGCCTGCCCTTACCCCGGCACCAAGGTGGTGGTAGGCGACGGTCCGTCGCGCGCCGCGCTGGCAGCGCGGTTTCCCGAAGCGCTGTTTCTCGGCAAAAAGACCGGATTGGACCTCGCGGGTTGCTATGCCGGGGCCGACGTGTTCGTCTTTCCGAGCCGCACCGACACCTTCGGCCTCGTCATGATCGAAGCGCTCGCTTGCGGCACGCCGGTGGCTGCCTTTCCGGTACCGGGTCCGCTCGATATTGTGACCAACGAGGTCGGCGCGCTGTCCGATGACCTGAACCGCGCGATCGACGCGGCGCGCTATTGCAACCGCGCCACCTGTGCCGCCTACGGGGCGAGCTTTTCGTGGGAGGCGGCGACCCGGCAGTTCCTCGCGGGACTGGTCGCGCTCGAGGAAGAAGAGGCAGTTTCGCTGCAGACTGTGCCCGCGTTCTAGTTTGCGGCCGTGTCGGCCAGCAACGCTGACCGCCCACCGCCGATAGGATAAAGCGATAGTGGCTGGGCGCGGAGACGGGTGGATTGTCGGCAGACGAAACTAAATCCAATTCTTGCCGTTTTGCCGCGTTTCGCCTATCGGGCGTCTCAAGGTGGCCGCTCCGATTGGGGCGGCCCGTTTCATTTTGAACGGAGAATTCCCATGGCAATCAAGGATCAGCCCAAGCCGTTGATGCCGCATGCCACTGCCACCTGGCTGGTGGACAACACCGCGCTTTCTTTCGATCAGATCGCCGAGTTCTGCGGCCTCCACATTCTCGAAGTGCAGGCCATGGCTGATGATCTGGCGGGCAGCAAATATACCGGACGCGATCCGGTGCACGCAGGCGAACTGACTCAGGGCGAGATCGAACTGGGCCAGAACGATCCGGCCTATGTGCTCAAGATGCACAAGGCTCCGGTCGAAGTGACCCGCACCATGGGCCCGCGCTATACCCCGGTTTCCAAGCGGCAGTACAAGCCCGATGGCATCGCCTGGATTCTGCGCAATCACCCCGAGGTGTCGGACGCGCAGATCTCCAAGCTGATCGGCACCACCCGCAACACCATCGGCGCGATCCGCGACCGCTCGCACTGGAATATCCAGAATATTCAGGCGAAGGATCCGGTCACGCTCGGGCTGTGTTCGCAGCGTGAGCTTGATTCGATGGTGGCCAAGGCCGCCAAGCGCGCAGGCATCACCGAGGATGCCGATACGCCGGGCCGGGCTGATCGCAACGATCGTGAAAAGCTGATCGAGGAGCTGCGGGCCGAGCGCGAAGCGAGCCAAAAGGCCGCTGCCGAGGCCGCGCAGGAAGCCGAAGCCGAAGCATGGCTCGCCCGCCGCCGCGCCGCCGAGGGCGAAGAGCAGCTGATCGATCCGCAAAGCGGGTTCATCTCGAACTGAGGATCCGGGCGGGCGCACGCATCCCGCCTATCCCCCTCAAGCTTGGGCAGAGCGACCGACGCTCAGCGGGTTTCGCTTGTGCCGCAGGCGAATGTGCGACACTATTTGCCATGACTGTCAGTAGCCTAGGCGCCGCCTACCACCATCCCGCTGAACGCAGCACCCGGTTCGAGGGGATGACCCTCCCCGCCATGTTCGAGCGAACTGTCCGCGCCAATCCGGATGCGCCGTTCCTGCACTTTCTTGGCCGGACGTACAGCTACCGGCAAATGTTCGAAGCTGCGCATGCCTTCGCTCGGGGGCTGACCGCAATGGGGATCGCCAAGGGCGACCGGGTGGGCCTGTTCCTGCCCAATGTTCCGATCTACGCCGCCGCTTACTATGGCGCGATGATGGCGGGCGCGGTGGTGGTGAACTTCTCGCCGCTCTATTCGGTCGAGGAGCTGAGCTGGCAGGTCGCCGACAGCGGCACCGAGGTGCTGGTGACGGTCGACGTTCCCGAACTCTACAAAACCGCCAAGAAGGTGCTGAACGGATCGGCGCTTGAAACGCTGGTGGTGGGCAGCCTTGCCGACCAGCTGCCGTGGTACAAGGGCCTCGCGCTGAAGCTGCTGAAGCGCGACCAGATTGCCGATGTCGCCTTTGGTCCGGACGTCTTGAGTTGGGCTGCGGTCACCCCTGCACATGGGGGATACAGCCGAGTCGAACTCACCCCCGCCGATCTGGCCCTGCTGCAATATACCGGCGGCACCACCGGGCGGCCCAAGGGGGCGATGCTGGGGCATGACCAGCTGTCGGTGAACGCCCAGCAGGTCGCCGCGCTCAATCCCTTCGGCAATCCGGCGGGCGAGTGCTTCATGGGCGCGCTGCCGTTCTTCCATGTGTTTGCCAACACCGCGCTGCTCAATCACGCCATGGTGACCGGCGGGTCGATCGCGATGGTGCCGCGGTTCGAGACCAAGCAGGTCTTGGAGACCATCCAGCGTTACCGCTGCACCGGCTTTCCCGGCGTGCCGACGATGTTTCAGGCGATGCTCGATCACCCCGATCTGGCGAAGACCGATCTTTCCAGCCTCAAGGTCTGCATTTCGGGCGGTGCGCCGATGCCGGGGCCCGTGCATCTCCGGTTCGAGGAGGTGACCGGGGTGCGGCTGGTCGAGGGTTATGGTCTTACCGAAAGCTCCGGCGTGGTCTCGGCCAACCCCTATGCGGGCACCCGCAAGCGCGGCACGATTGGCCAACTGGTTCCGGGGACCGAAATTGTCCTGCTCGACAAGGAAGACCCGACCAAGCTCGCGCCCGAGGGTGAGCCGGGCGAACTGGCGGTATGCGGACCCCAGGCCATGCGCGGTTACTGGAACCGGCCCGAGACCGATGCCGAGACTTTCGTCGACCGCGATGGCAAGCGCTACCTGCGCACCGGGGATGTCGCGCGGCTCGATGCAGAAGGCTTCCTCGAGATCGTCGACCGCATCAAGGACATGATCGCGGTGGGCGGTTTCAAGGTCTTCCCGAGCGTGGTCGAGGACGTGATTCTCGAGCATTCGGCGGTCAAGGAAGCGCTGGTGATCGGCGTGCCCGAGGAATATCGCGGCGAGGTGCCGCGCGCCTATGTCACCCTCCAGGACGGGGCTTCAGCGACCGGCGAAGAGCTTGCGGGCTGGCTCAATGCCAAGATCGGCAAGCATGAACGGGTTGATCAGGTCGTGGTCCGCGCCAGCCTGCCCAAGACGATGATCGGCAAGCTTGATCGCAAGGCGCTGCGCGCAGAAGTGCTGTAGCGCCTCTCGCCAAAGCAAGGTTCGCAAAATGTTTCACGTGAAACATTGGGGGTGTATCCCCTTGACACACGTAAGCGGGTTTGGCATATGAATTTGCATGACGAAGCCGCTCACCACCGCC
>JBJTTE010000254.1:0-7836 GCA_046080005.1 Erythrobacter sp. | reverse complement strand
TCCGCTTCACCGCCGCCGACGTGGTGCGCCACCCGATAGTAGGACGGATTGTCGAGGCCTATGAAGGCAAGGATGATGAGGCGGGCACGCAATAACGCGCATCGCCATCATCGCGGCGGTACACTGTTCGGCACAGGGATCGAAGGCGCGAAGGCTGTGATTGAGGGGCTGGCGCAATCCAGCATCACATGCCGCGCGGGGCGGGGCGAGGCGGTGGTCGAATGTCTCGAAGTCCCTCGGTTCGAAGCGACATGCCGTTGCCAGATGCTCAATTAGCGGCGCGACGGGACGAAGAACTGTGCGGCGCATTGGCGCGCGCCCAGCGTGGCGCTATAGGCGCCTGCGCGATGCAGCTGGATATCGACATCGAGGAATGGCCCGCGGGCGATTGGGACGCGCTCGCAGCCCGCGCCGCCGCAGCTGCGAGCGGGGGCGAGCCGTTGCTTGCCAACCCGCGTCTTGCTGTCAGCCTGCTGTTCACCTCCGACGCCGAAGTCCACATGCTCAACCGCGAATGGCGCGCGCGGGACAAGCCCACCAATGTGCTCTCCTTTCCGATGCTGGCGCGCGAGGACCTTGAAGGCCTTGGCCCCGAAGGCCCGCCCGTCATGCTCGGCGATATCGCGCTCGGCTTTGAGACCTGCGCGCGTGAGGCGGCGGAGAAGGGCATCGCTCTGGAAGCGCACGCCAGCCACCTCATCGTCCATGGTCTTCTCCACCTCGCGGGTCATGACCACGTCACATCCGACGCGCAGGCCGAGGCGATGGAGACATTAGAGACCCGCATACTTGCCAAACTGGGCATCGCTGACCCATATGGCGGTTGAAACCACTTAGGAGCTGTTTCGAAGGCCATGGCCGATTCCCATGCGCCCGCCTCCCAGTCGGGAGAGGCGGAGAGTAGCAGCAGCGGGCTGTGGCCTGCGTTGCGCAAGATGCTCAAGCTTGATGGCGCGCGGTCTCTGCGCGAACAGCTTGAGGAAGCGATCGACGAGCACGAGGATGAGAACGGCTCGGCCGGCAGCGGGAACCAGACCGTGGCGGATGGTGACCTGTCGCGGGTCGAGCGGCAGATGCTGCGCAACATCCTCCATTTCTCCGAGCACGATGCGGATGATGTCGCTGTGCCGCGCGGCGAGATCATTGCCGTCGAGGCGGGGATCAGCTGGGCGGACCTCGTCGCCGCCTTCAGCGAGCACGGCCATTCGCGCATGCCGGTCTACCGCGAGACGCTCGATGATGTGATCGGCATGATCCACATCAAGGACGTGTTCCCCTTCCTCGCCAACGCCGCCCCGCCGCCCGATGAATGGACCGAGCTCTTGCGCCAGCCGCTTTATGTCCCCCAGGCGCGCGGCGCGCTCGACGTGCTGGCCGACATGCGCACCCAGCGCGTCCACCTTGCGATTGTGCTCGATGAATTCTCGGGCACGGACGGGCTGATCACCATCGAGGATCTGGTCGAGGAGATCGTCGGCGAAATCGAGGATGAGCATGACGAAACCCCCGAGGCCTTGATCGTCCCGATCGGTGAGGGGATGTGGGACTGCGATGCCCGCGCCGAGCTTGACGATATTGCCAAGACCATCGACCCGCGCCTTGCCGAGGTCGAGGAAGCGGTGGACACGCTGGGTGGGCTTGCCTTTGTGCTCGCCGAAGCGGTGCCGCCGGTCGGCACCGTGCTGGAACATCCCAGCGGCTGGCGGATTGAAGTAACGTCGGGCGATGAAACCCATGTCACCGGCTTGCGCTTGCACCCACCGATTGATGGCAACGAGGTGCAATAGGCGCAACAAAATCCCCTTATGCGGATTTTTCCTTCGATTTTTTGCATCCAAAGCGCGTCTCAGGCGTATCTCATCCATCAAGGGGATATTTCATGCCTGCACGCCGTTTGCCCCCCTTGCGCGCGCTTGAAGCCTTCATGCGCACTGTGCGCTTAGGGTCGGCGCGCGCAGCCGCAGAGGAAATCGGGCTCAGCCCCTCGGCATTGTCGCGGCGGATCAGCAATCTTGAGGATTTTGTCGGCAAAAAGCTGTTCACCCGTGCGCGTCAGTCGATGCAGCTGACCGACGAGGGTCAGGCCTTCTACGAGGCAGTTAACCCGCATATGGAGGCGCTCGCTCGCGCGGTGGAGAGCCAGTCGGACAATATTGCGCTGCTGCGTCTCAGGCTCGGCGTCCTGCCCATGTTCGGCAGCCAGCGGTTGTTCCCGCGCCTCGGCGAACTGCGCAAACGCCATCCGCTGCTCCACATCGATATCGACACCGCCCCGCATCTCGAGGACCGCGTCGGCGATACGCTTGATGCGGCGATCATTCTCTCGCGCGGGCCAGCGAGCGGGCTCCATGCAGTGCGGCTCGACCACAATCTGGTGCACGCGATCTGCTCGCGTGAGACCGCCCGTGCGATCGGCCCTGACATCACCCCCGAGATCATGACCAAGCAAACCTTCCTGATCCACAACGAGCTGCCTGAAAGCTTCGTCGCGTAGAAGAAAGCGAACGGCTTGGAACAGATGGACCCGGCCGCGATTGACCACTACGTTTCGGGCGCGCTGATGCTGGAGGCGGCCGCGCAGGGCCTTGGTATTGCGATCATGCACGATGATCACCTGCGGCGCGCCAATGACAACCGCCTGATCAACCTCTCCGGCGTGCCGGTGGAGAGCCCCTATTCCTACTGGTTCGTGTGCAAGCCGGTGGCGCTCGAGAGCCGCCCGGTGCGAATTTTCCACGATTGGCTGGTGCGCGCTGGCCTGTGATGCTCAGCGGTGCCCAATCACCGCCTCAAGCAGCCCCCGCATAGCCTACCGGGGCAACTGAGTGCGCGAAGGGGCGCAAGGGCTTGCCGAGGATCTCGATCAGGCCCTCCTCGATCCGGCGGCGGGATTCCTGACTGATCGCCTTGCGCCCCCGGAAATCCTCCGGGCTGAAGGGCTCTAGAAAGTGGATCCGCACGGGGAAAGTGCCCTTGCGCGCGAGCACACGCTTGGCGTTGTTGGCCCCGCTTTCAACGCCAATCCACCCGATCCACTCGGCGACACTGCCGTAATCAAGGATGACGGGCTGCACCAATACCCCGGGGGGCGGAGGTTCAAGTACGGATAACATCGAGGTTTTGAAGGCCAGCAGCGACTGCCCGTCCGTTGTCGTTCCTTCCGGGAAAACCGTGACGGACCAATCATCGACCAGCGCTTTCTTCAGCGCATTGATCTGCTCAGCCACGCCCATCCGGTGTTCACGCTTGACGAAGACCGTGCGGTTGAGGCGGGAGAGCCAGCCAACAACCGGAGCCTCATCGAGTTCGGCCTTGGCGACAAAGGCTGTTCCGCTGGCCCCTGCCAGCGCGAGGATATCGATCCACGAGATATGGTTGGCGACGAAAAACACATCGCGCTTCAGATGCGTTCCGATCACGGTCACCCGCGCGCCGCACACCCGCGCCGCGTAACGAAGGAACAGCATCGGGAAGGGCGAGCCGTAGGCGAAGATCCGGTACAGAAAGTGCAGCGGAACGAAGACGAGGATCAACAGCACCAGCGTGATCGCCCGCATGACGAAGCGCAGCCAGCCCGCCACCGATATTGGTGTGATCTCCCCGCGCGCCGCCGCCTCGCGGAGTTGTGCCTCAGTCATTGCGCGACAAGCGTACGCCGTAGAGCTCCATCCGGTGATCGACCAGCCGATAACCCAGCCGCTCGGCGATCTGGCGTTGCAGCGCCTCAACCTCGGGATCGACGAATTCGACGACCTTGCCGGTCTCGACATCGATCAGATGATCGTGATGCGCTTCGGGGACAGGCTCATAGCGCGAGCGGCCATCGCCAAAATCGTGGCGATCCAGGATGCCTGCCTCTTCGAACAGACGCACGGTGCGATAGACGGTCGCAATTGAGATGCGCGAGTCGATAGCCGAGGCGCGGTTGTGGAGCAGCTCGACATCAGGATGATCTTCGCTTTCCGAAAGCACCCTGGCGATCACCCGGCGCTGTTCGGTGATGCGCAGACCCTTTTCCGCGCAAAGTTGTTCGAGGTCGATTTTCTGGGTCAAGGAACGCTCCATCACCAATTGCGGCGCCTCATGGAACGAGGGGCGCCGAAAAGCACTAGCGGCCTCCTCCCATAAAGGGACGAGGCTGCTTGCTCAAGCTGACTTGCCGTCCTCTCAACAGGGACAGGCCGGCGATCCGCAGGCTGCGGAAGGATCAGGCGGTCTTCTTGGCTCTGCGGGTCTTGACAACCGTGGTGCCCGGCTTGCGACCAAGGCCGATCTTCTTGGCCAGATCGCGGCGCTTTTCCGCATAGTTGGGGGCGACCATCGGATAATCGGCCGGCAGGGCCCAGCGCGCACGATATTCTTCCGGGCTCATATCGTAATTGGTGCGAAGATAGCGCTTGAGCATCTTCAGTTTTTTACCGTCTTCAAGGCAGATGATGTAATCGGGCTTGATCGAATTGCGGATCGCCACGGCCGGCTGCGGCTTGGCTTCTTCCACAACCGGCGCTTCGCCAAGATTGGCAAGCGCGGCATAGACGTTGGTGATTAGGACCGGCACATCTGCCACGGCCACATCATTATTGCTGACATGGGCAGCGACAATGTCGCTGGTCAGGGTGATAAGAGTCTCTTTCATATCGATTTCCAAATCCTGCATGAGTTCCTCACTGGCATCTGTTTTTTGATGTGCCGTTTCCTAACCTATGACTGATGTATGTAATCTATGCAACTGCGTTGCTTTGCTTATTCCCGGATTTGCGATGAGCCGTTTGCAATTAGATTGATCGGCCGAAAGTAATGGCGTCGATTCTCTCGCCATTAGTCATGCGGTAATAGTTGCGCCGCTCGCCAATCGGTTCGAAACCGAACTTGTGATAGAGGTGAACGGCCGGATTGCCGCGCCGCATTTCAAGAAAAATATGCACCGTTCCGCGGCTGCGCGCGGTCTCGAACAGGCATTCCATAAGCATGGCGCCCACGCCGCGTCGCCGCGCGTCGGGCACCACCGCAATCAGCAACAGTTCTTCCTCGTCAAGCACATGGCGGGTCAGCACGAACCCTGCCGGCGCAGGCGCGCCGGGCGCGTCGGGGTCAATCGGCTGGCCTGCCGCATCCACCACCAGCGCGTGGGTGGTCGGCAAGGCGAGTGCATCGGCCACCTGGCGGCGGTTCCAGGCCTCGCCGTAAGCGGGATCGAAGGCGGATTCCATCACTGCCATGATCCGATCGATAAGGTCAGGCGAGGCGCTCATGCTTGCACTCGCTCTGCCATCGGGGTGGCATCAGGACCTCGGCCATAGATCGGGGCAAGGTGCGCGCTGAGCAGCATCGGCGGCAAAAGTGTGATCTCGGCAGCATCGGGGAGCAGGTCGAGCACCTGCCGCTGATCGCCGAGCCGCGCGGCAAGGTCCTGCGCCCGGTTGCCCGCGAGGACCAGCTGGCCGCCCGCTGCGACCGCCGCTTCCGGGGTGAGCGAGCGCACAGCGCCATGTGCCGACCCATCCGCCTCGAAATCCTGCAAGAACCACTCGCCGTGCCCGCCATTGGTGCACACTGTCACCGGCTGCCCGGGCTGCGCCGCGTGCGCTTGCGCTGCGATGAGTGCCAGCGTCGGATAGCCCAGCACTTCGCTCCCCCACGCGAAACCAAGCGCACGCGCGGTCGCAAGCCCGATCCGCACCCCGGTAAAGCTGCCTGGCCCCAGCGAGACGTAAATCCGTGCGCTGCGCCCTTTGTCGGGCAGCGCGGCGATCATCGGCACCAGTGCTTCGGCATGGCCGCGTCCGATCACGCGGTGGTCACGCGCAACCAGGCTAGCGTCCTCGAACAGGGCGATGCTGCATGCCTCGGAAGCGGTTTCGATTGCGAGTATTCGCATGGAGCCCGCCGATGCCCCAGCATTCCGCCGCAAGCAAGCGGCGAGATGCGGCTCAGGCGATGCGGTTGAAGCGCGCGAACTCCGGACGCGGGCTGCGGCCAAAGATGCTGGCCGGATCGCCATAGCCGAGCGAGCACAGGAAATTGACCCGGTGGCGCGGCGCATCGGCGAAGAACGCAGCGTTCACCGCCGCCGGATCAAAGCCGGACATCGGCCCGCAATCGAGCCCCAGCGCACGCGCTGCAAGGATCAGGTATGCGCCCTGGAGCGAGGAGTTGCGGAAGGCCCCTTCCTCGCGCCCGGCCTCATTCCCCTCAAACCAGCTCTTCGCATCCGTGTGCGGGAACAGCCAGGGTAGTTCTTCGTGAAAGTCGATGTCGTAGCCGATCACCGCAGTAACCGGGGCCGCAAGCACCTTGGCCTTGTTGCCCTCCATCACGCAGGCGGCAAGCCGTTCCTTCGCTTCGGGGGACTTGACCCACACGATCCGCACCGGCTGCATATTGGCCGACGTCGGGGCCATCTTCATCAGGTCCCAGATCGCGTGCAGCTGTTCGTCCGAAACCGGCTTGTCGAGCCAGCCATTATAGGTGCGCGCCTCGTTGAACAGCTGGTCGAGTGCTGCCTCGCTCAGCACTGTGTCGTGAAATTGCACGGTCACGCGGCGCGCACTTCGCTCACTTCGGGCACATAGTGCTTGAGCAGGCCTTCAATGCCCTGCTTGAGGGTCGCGGTGCTCGATGGGCAGCCCGAGCATGAGCCTTGCAGGGTCAGGTAGACCACGCCGTCACGGAAGCCGCGATAGGCGATGTCGCCGCCATCGCCGGCCACGGCCGGGCGGACGCGGCTTTCGAGCAATTCGTTGATCGCGGCGATCACCTCGGAGTCCTCGGGGCGTTCTTCGACGGCCATTTCTTCCTCGGGCGCAGGCACAGCGATCCCGCCTGCGGTGCCGCCAGCAAAGAGCGGAGCTTCGGAGATGAAATGATCGAGCAGGATGGCGATCACCTGCGGCTTGAGTCCGCTCCAGTCGACGCCGGGCGCAGCGGTGACCGAGACGAAGTCGGCGCCGAAGAACACATTCACCACCTCGCCCGTATCGAAGATCGCCTGCGCCAGCGGGCTGGCGTCGGCAGCTTCAGGGGTGGCGAATTCGCGCGTGCCTGAAACCATCACGGCCTGGCCGGGAAGAAACTTGAGGGCCGCAGGGTTCGGGGTGGTTTCGGTTTCGATGAACATGGCCTGATAGTAGGTATCGTGAGGCCCTCAGACATGGGCGCTTGGCGCGCGCAAGCGCAAAGCACCGCGGGAAGCATTCACTATCGCTTCATAATTTGCCGCCCTATAAGCCGTCGTATGACGTCGCTCTCCCGCGCAAGCCGCACGTTCGCCCTCCTTTTTTTGCCTGTCGCGCTCGGCCAGCCGCTGCTGGCGCAGCAGACCGCCAAGTCGCCGATCGAGGTGCAGTCGGCCGTGCCTGCGCCCAAGGCGCTGCAGGCTCCGGGCACCGTGCCGTGGCTCTATCGCGGTTCGGACGTGCCGGTCGATGACCAGTGGCTGTTCGGCGAGATGAAGAACGGCTTGCGCTATGCGGTGCGGCGCAACGGGGTCCCGCCGCGGCAGGTCTCGATCCGGGTACGGGTCGATGCAGGATCGCTGCACGAGACCGATAGCGAACAAGGCTATGCCCACCTGCTCGAACACCTCCTGTTCCGCCAGAGCAAATATCTTGGGCCAGCTGAAGCGATTTCGGCCTGGCAGCGGCTAGGCACGACCTTTGGCAGCGATGCCAATGCCGAAACCAGCCCGACCCACACTGCCTTCCGGCTCGACATCCCCAATATCGACCAGGCCAAGCTCGAGGAGAGCTTCAAGCTCCTCTCCGGCATGATCCGCGCGCCGGTGCTCAATGACACCAATGTCGCCACTGAACTGCCGATCGTGCTCGCCGAGAAGCG
>JBJTTE010000253.1:0-3452 GCA_046080005.1 Erythrobacter sp. | reverse complement strand
TGCGGCGCGCAATTGCGCGCATGAATTGGCAGCGCGGGGAAATCGCATTAAAGGCACGCAGCGGCAAGCGGGGCCTCCTCCATCGGGGATCGGGCGCGACTCAGCTTCCGTTCAGCCGGTGCAAGGCATCGACGCAGTCATGCGCGAGGGGTCGCGCATATTCTTTGGCCACGAGGCGGGATTGAACGAGTGAGTGTGAAGCTTTTGACCAAGTCGCTGTTCGCCAAAGCCGGGACCGTGCTTGCCGCGGCGGGCATGATCGGTCTTGTCCTGATGCCGGTGGCCGCGCCTGCGCAGACGGTCGCCGTGCCAACCGCCGACAATCCTTTCGGCCTTCCGGAAGACATCACCTTGTTCGGCAAGCCCGATCCCGACCGCCGCACCGCGACCGCGATTGTCAACGGCTTTGTCATCACCGGCACCGACATCGACCAACGCGTGGCGCTGGTAACGGCAGCATCGGATGCGGAGATCCCGGCTGACGAGATGCTGCGCCTGCGCGTGCAGGTGCTGCGCAACCTGATCGATGAGACGCTCAAGATCCAGAAGGCCGAGGCCGACGAATTGGCGGTCAAGCGCGAAGAGGTCGAACAGACCTATTCCCAGCTGGCCGGGCAGAATTTCGGCGGCGACACCAAGAAGATGGACTCCTACCTCTCCTCGATCGGTTCTTCGGCATCATCGCTCAAGCGCCAGATCGAAGGCGAAGTGGCGTGGGAGAACATCCTGCGCCGGAACATCACGCCGTTCGTCAATGTCTCGGCCGAAGAGGTCAACGAAGTGCTCAAGCGCATGACCGAGGCGAAGGGCACCGATGAATACCGGATCGGCGAGATTTACCTCTCGGCCACCACCGAAAACCGCTCACAGGTGCTCGCCAATGCACAGGCGATCATGCAGCAATTGCAGCAGGGTGGCAGCTTCGTCGCCTATGCGCGGCAATATTCCGAGGCCAGCACGGCGGTGGTCGGCGGCGATCTGGGCTGGCTGCGGCTTGGTCAGCTGCCACCGCAGCTCGCCGTCGCGGTGCGCACGATGAACGCGGGGCAGCTGCAAGGCCCGGTCGAGATCCCCGGCGGCTTCTCGATCCTCTACCTGATCGACAAGCGGCAAGTCCTGATGGCTGATCCCAATGAAGCGATGCTGAGCCTCAAGCAGATCGCGATCACCTTCCCGCCCGGCGTAACCCAGCAGCAGGCCGAAGCCCGGGTCAACGAATTCGGCGCCTTCATTGAGGGCTTGCGCGGTTGCGGCGATGTCGATGCGGGTGCGGCAAAGATCGGCGCGGACGTGGTCTCGAATGACCAGATCAAGGCGGCCAACCTGCCCGAGCAGCTGCGCGGGATCATTCTGGGCCTCCAGATCGGTCAGGCCACCCCGCCCTTTGGCGGCATCCAAGAGGGTGTGCGCGTGCTGATGCTGTGCGGGCGTGATGATCCCCGCGATGCGGGCGCGCCGACCTTTGCGGCCGTGATGGACCAGATCGAGCAGGAGCGGATCAACAAGCGCGCCCAGCGGCTTCTGCGCGACCTGCGTAGCGACGCCTATATCGAATACAATTGACGCAGCCGTCCGCGCCTCTCGCAATCACGCTTGGCGATCCGGCGGGCATCGGGCCAGAGGTCATCCTCGGCGCGTGGACGCGCCTGCGCGCTGAGCGCCGCGCACCCCCGGCCTTTGTGGTCGGCGGACCCGAGCTGCTGCGACGCGCAGCCGAAGCCACGGGGATCGACTGCCCGATTGTGCCGATTGCAGAGCCAGCCGAGGCGATGTTCGCTTTCGCCGTCGGACTGCCGGTAATGGCCCTGCTCGACGGACCATGGCACCCCGCCCGTCCCTCGCCCGATGGGGCGCGCCTCGCGCTCACCTCGCTCCAGCTGGCCGCGAAGTGCGCGCTTGCGGGCGTGGCCAGCGGGTTGGTCACCGCGCCGGTCTCCAAGGGCGCGCTCGCGGCGATCGGCTGGGACTATCCCGGCCAGACCGAGTTCCTCGCCGACACCTGCGCCCGTCCCTATCGCGACGCGGTGATGATGCTCGCCGGACCCTCCCTAAGCACCGTGCCGCTCACCGTCCACGTCGCGCTGACCGAGGTGCCCGCGCTGCTCTCGGCCGAGCTCATCGCCCACAAGGCCCGCATCGTCGCGGCAGGCTTGCAGCGCGACTTCGGCATCGCCCAGCCGCGCCTCGCCATCGCCGCGCTTAACCCCCACGCGGGCGAAGGCGGCCAGTTCGGCGACGAGGAGGCGCGGCTGATCGCCCCCGCCATCGCCGCTCTCCAGGCTGACGGGATCGCTGCCTTCGGCCCAGTCCCCGGCGACGCGCTGTTCATGCCGCGCGCACGTGCCGGTTATGACGCGGCGCTGTGCATGTATCACGATCAAGCGCTGATCCCGTTGAAGGCACTGGAAGTCGACGAGGGCGTCAACGTCACGCTGGGACTGCCGATCATCCGCACCTCGCCCGATCACGGGACGGCCTTCGATATCGCCGGAAAGGGCGTCGCAGATCCCGGCGCGATGGCCGCTGCGATCACGATGGCAGCACAAATGGCAACGGCGCGGGCGGCTGCGAATGGTTGAGTTGCCTCCTATACGGGAGGTTATTCAACGGCATAACCTTGCGGCTTCGAAAGCGCTGGGACAGAACTTCCTGCTCGATGAACAATTGCTCGCGCGGATTGCTGCTCTGCCGGGTGACCTTTGCGGGGCGCAGGTGTTGGAGGTGGGCCCCGGCCCCGGCGGGCTGACACGTGCCATGCTGCGCGCAGGGGCAAAGGTCACCGTCATCGAGATGGACCGGCGCTGCCTGCCTGCCCTAGCTGAACTCGGGGCGAGCTTCCCTGGGCAACTGACTGTAATCGAAGGCGATGCCCTGAAGCTCGATCACAACGCCGTAATGGCCAAGGACGGTGAGCGCCAGCCGTTCCACGTGCTCTCCAACCTGCCGTATAATGTCGGCACCGCGCTGTTTGTGCGCTGGCTGGGCGGCGAGGCATGGCCGCCTTTGTGGCAATCGCTGACTCTGATGTTCCAGCGCGAAGTGGCTGAACGGATTGTCGCTGCGGCGGGCGATGAGGCCTATGGCCGCCTTGCGGTGCTCGTCCAGTGGCGCAGCGAGGCGCGGCTCGCCATGAAGGTCCACCGCAGCGCCTTCACCCCGCCCCCCAAGGTGATGAGCGCAATTGTCCATGTGACGCCTTGCGAGGCGCCAGAGGGCGTTTCGGCGCGGATGCTCGAACGCCTGACCGAAGCCGCCTTCGGCCAGCGCCGCAAGATGCTGCGCCAGAGCCTGAAGGGGGTTCCGGGTGCGCTGGAGGCCCTCGCCAGCCTCGGCATCGACGAAACCCGGCGGGCGGAGACGGTCAGCGTGGCGGAGTTCGTGGCGCTGGCCAAAGCGCTTAGTTAGAGCGCCTTCTTCCTCAGCCGCCACGCGTGCAGCAGCGGTTCGGTGTA
>JBJTTE010000252.1:0-4070 GCA_046080005.1 Erythrobacter sp. | reverse complement strand
CATTTTCCGAACCGTCAGGTGATTCCACCTGACTGGAAAACGCTCTAAGCCCGCCCTTGCGGGGCCCATGCTGATGCCGCTGTGAGCCGGCGGACCGCACCTGCACCCCTGATTTGTCTTGCAGAAATGGTCTGGCATGGCGCCGCGATCGGCGTAACCTTACAAGCGCGGCAGGCCTGCTGATGGCAAGCCTGCGCTTCGGGGGGATCGCAGCATGCAGGATAAGCCATTCAATCCGTTCATCGCGGCAATCTGGCGCAGGCTCGCCGAGACGCTATTCGTTGAACCGCGCGATATGGCGATCAGCCCCCAGCAGGTGGTCGATAATCTCCAGCGCATGTTCGGCAATATCGAGGGCAAGAAACCCGGTGAGACCGGGCTTTCGGTGTTCGCGGCGTGGGTCGTGCTCGGCGGGCCGATCTGGCACTTCGGGCCGCGCAGCTTTCGCATCTGGCGCGTTCAGCGGCGGTTGAAGAACAGCCGCATCGATCTGTTTCAGGACATGGCCCGCATTCGCGGCATCGTTTACGCGGGCTATTACGGCCATTGGATCGATGGGCCTGCGGGGGGCGACAATGCGGCCGACGAAGATGCCAACCGCACCAACCCGGTGCTCAATGCGATAGGCTTCACCCTGCCGCGGCACCGCACCCGGGCGGGCACGCCCGATGATCCGGCGATTGCAGAACACACCGACAATGATCTGCCGCCGGACGTCTTCCTTAGTGAGAATCACATCCCGGATTCGGTCGAGGTGGTGGTAATCGGCTCGGGCGCGGGCGGGGCGGTCGCGGCGGCCAATCTGGCCGATCAGGGCTACGAGGTCCTGATTGTCGAGGCGGGCGGATATATGCCGAGCAGCGAGATGACCCCGCATGAGCTGCGCATGTCATCAAGCCTGTTTAAGGATGGCGCGATCCAGACCACCTGCGACCGGGATATCATCGTGTTTCAGGGCCGCACTGTCGGCGGCTCAACCGTGATCAATAACGGCATTTGCCTGCGCTTGGCGCAGGAGCACGAAACCCATCCCGACGCCAATGACGTGATGGCCACGTGGCAGGAGTTGGGCGCGGGGATTGCCGATGATGCGCTCGCCGCCGCCTATACGCGCATCGAGTCTCGCCTGGGTGTGCATGAGATTGATCGACGGCTGGGCCGGACCAATGGCACGCAATTGCTCAAAGGCTGGGATGCCTACCGCAGCGGTTCCAGCGAACCGCTCGATCAGCGCGCGGTGGCGGGCTGGTTTCGCAAGAACTGGGGTCCCAAGACCGCCCCCAACGCCTGCATATCCTGCGGCTATTGCAACACCGGCTGCCCCTATGGCCGCAAGCGCGCGATGCCCGAGAGCTTCCTGTCGCACGGCACGCTGACCGCGCCGCGCAAGGCCCGGATTCTCTCCCGAGCGACCGTCTCACAGATCGGCTGGGGCCCGCGCGCGGCCGATGGCAGGCGGCAGGCAACCTCGGTTGAGGTGGTGCTGCCCGATTATCGCGGCAAGACCATTCGGGTCACCAAGGGCGTGGTCGTCGCCGCCGGTGCCATCGCCTCTTCCAATATCCTCGCCGCCAGCGGGATCGGCGGCACCGGCAAGGACGTCTCGCTCAACATCGCCTGCCCCGTCCCTGCATTGATGTCCGATGAAAAGAAGTCGTGGGACGAGGATCAGATGGCAACCTTCATCGACCGGGGCGATTTTCTGGTCGAGAGCCATTTTCAGCCGCCGATGAGCATGTCGACGTTGATACCGGGCTGGTTTGAGGAGCACTTCCGCCGGATGCGCAACTATAACCGGCTGGTCTCAGCAGGCGTGCTTTTTCCCGCCGACCGGCGCGGCACGATCAAGGGTGGCAAGCTCAACTTCAAGCTGCAGTCTGCCGACCTTGCGGTGCTGCGGCGGGCGCTGGCGCTGCTGACCAAGGTGCATTTCGCGGGCGGCGCGCTGGAGGTCTACCCTGCCCTGCTGCGCGGCCAGACCCTGGAAGCGGGACTGAGCCACGCCGAAATCGACCGCTTCTTCGAACAGCACGTGCGCGAGCCCGATGATGTCGTGCTGTCATCCAGCCATCCGCACGGGGGCAACCCGATCAACGCTGATCCCGCGAAGGGCGTGGTCGGTCTCGACCAGAAGGTTCACGGGACCACCAATGTGCTGGTAACCGACGCCAGCGTCATGCCGAGCTGCATCCGGGTCAACGCCCAGCTGACCACCATGGCGATGGCCGACCGGGTGACCTTTGGCCGGCGCGTTTTCGGGTAACCCCAAGCCGCGCCGGCCTGACTGATCAGTAGTTCTTGCGCAGAGTCACAAAGAACTGTTGCGGTGCGCCCGCGAGCAGCGTCTGGTTATCGCCCGCAAAGCCGAAGCCGTTCGATCCGATCGTGCCGACATAGTCTTCGTCAAACAGGTTGTTGACCGTGCCCTCGAGCGCCAACCCGTTGAGGAAGCGGTTGTCGCTTTGCACCCGGAAACCGATCAGCGCGTCGACCAGCACCCGGCCATCGACCGACTGGTCATTGGAGAAGGTGAAGAACCGCTCTGAGGTGTAGTTGGCGTTGCCGCGGGCGTAGAACTGGCCGTCGTCATAGACGAGTTCGAGGTTGGCGATGCTCTCCGGGCTGTCGACCACGGTGCGGTCCCTGATCGCTTGCACCACGGTGCCCGCCTGGTTGACGACATTGTCCTGGTAGGTGTTGTCATTATAGGCATAGCTGCCGGTCACGGTGAAATCGGGCACTGATTGCCATTGCACCCCGAGCTCAACGCCGAGAGAACGCACATCGCCCACGTTCGAGAGCAGCGGCGCATTGCCGACGATACCCGGCCCTTGCGGAACGGCCAGCAGGCGGTTGCTGAAGTTGACCAGATAGCCCGCGATCACCCCCGTGAGCTCGCCCTCACCGAAGCGGAAGCCGACTTCGTAAGTGTCGGTCTTCTCCGGATTGATCCGGTCACGCAGCGCGGCAAAGCCCGCCGCCGAGGTCGCGAAGGGGCCAGTGGTCGCCGCTGCTGTAAAGGCGCGCTGGTTCTGGGTGAAGCTGGCGAAGATCTCGTTGCCACCACCGAACGTGTACAGCACGCCGACTTGCGGCAGGAAGAAGTCTTCGCTCTCGATCTCGCCCAGCGCCAGCGGGCCAGAGGCAGGGTTGATCGGGGTCGCTTCTAGCTTGACCGATTGTCCCTTGAACCCGGCCGTCACCGAGAAGGCATCGGTCACTGCCCACTTGTCCTGCACCGCATATTGGAAGGTGCGGGTGTTGTAGGCATTGTTCCATTGGGTGCAGAACGGGTCGCGCTGATAGGTGAGCGCCGTGGTGCTCGGCTCGGTCAGGCTGGTGCCGACGGTATAGAAGCGGCGGGCCTGCTCAAAGTCGTTATTCTCGTACCACAGGTTGATCTGGATCTGATGCGCGCCGAGTTCGGCGCTGACATCGCCCAGAACGCCGATCCGCTCCATGTCGTATTCGGTGGTGCGGAAGCTTATCGGCACGCCTCCGGGGCTGGCACGATAGGGCGTGAACCACGAGCCTTGCCCCTTGTTGGTGTGGAAGTAGACCTGCAATCCGGCCTTAACATCATCGCCAATCTGCTGATCGATCCGCCCGCTCGCGACCCAGTCCCGCCGCAGACCGGCGGCATCGTAATAGGCGTCATCGACGGTGCGGATCGGGGCAGGGTAGGTGGCCCCGAAGGTGTTGGGCGCAACGACTACGCCGGTTTCGCCGCGATTGGCGCCGATGAAGGCAAGTTGCACGGCCAGCGGCCAATTGTCCGAAACGTTGTCCCAATCGAAACCCAGCCGATTGATCATTTCGAGGCTGAGATCCTGATAATCGATCTCCTTGCGGTCGGAGAAATTGACGAAGGCGGTGAAGGTGGTCGAAGGCGAGAAGTCCGCCACGAGCTTGGCATTGACCTGCGTGGCGCGCTGGGTGCCGACGCCCTTCCACTTTTCCGCATCAATATGGGCAGCGCTGATATAGGCCTTGAACCCGCCGAGGTCGCCCGTGTCGACCACCCGGAAGGTCTCGCTGTCGCCATAGGTCACATTGCCGGCGACCCCGAG
>JBJTTE010000251.1:0-3349 GCA_046080005.1 Erythrobacter sp. | reverse complement strand
CTGCGTGATCCTGCTTCATGCGGCCAGCTCCTCGGGCGGGGCGGCGAGCGCAGGGAGCGCCTCGGGCGCACCGATTACGCCGACGACTGTGATGGCTTGGGTGGCGGGCAATTCAGTGATCGAGAGGACCAGACAGCGCGGCGCGCGGGTCTTGAGCAATCCGGCGAGCGCGCGGCGGGCGGGCGGTTGGACAATCAGCGCAATCGGACTGCCCTCTGCATCAGCGATCCGGCTGGCCTCCCGCACGATCATGCTGCCGCACTCGGGTTCGATCAGCGGCTGACCGGTTGCAGGATCGATCATCCCGCCAAGGATCGCCGCCTCCAGCCCGGCATTGAGCGTGATGACCTTAAGTGCCTCACCCGGCAAAGCAATCCGGGCGACGAGGCGCTGTGACAGATCCGCGCGCACCGCATCGATTATCGCATCGAAATCGCTGGTTTTTTGCAGCGCCAGCGCGAGCGCGGTGAAGAGCGGTTGGGGGTGGGAAAGGCCAATCCCGTCGGCCATAAGCGCCCGCAAGGTGCGGGTCAGCGCGGCGAGCGGCAGCGGATCGGGCGTCACCGCCTCGACCAGCGCAGGCGCGCGGCTCTTGAGCCCATCGACCCATTCGCGCACCTCATCAGGGCCGAGCAGCTGGTGCGCTTCGGCAAGCAGCGCCTGGTTGGCATGGGTGGCGATCACCGAAGCGGGATCGACCACCAGAAAGCCCTCGGCCACCGCATGGTCGCGTGCGGCCGGGGCGATCCAAAGGGCAGGGCAATCGAAGCTCGGATCGCGGGTCGGATCGCCTGTGACACCACCGTAGCCATTGGGCCCGGGCCGCACCTCGCCCGCATCGATGGCGAGCAGTTTGCCGGGGCGCACGCTGCCGCGCGCAATGCTGACCCCGCCCATCAGCACCGCGTAATACTGCGCGGCGAGATCGAGCGAATCTCGGATCCGGAACTGCGGCAGCACAAAGCCAAGGTCGCGCGACAATTGCTTGCGAATGCCGGTGATGCGGGTGATCAGCGGCGCACCCTGCTGCGCGTCGACCAGACCCACAAGACCATAGCCCAGCTCGATCGTCACTAGCGTCGCATCGGCGACATCGGCGAGCGCGATTGTGTCTGGCGCTATATCGTCCTCTGGCTCGATCATCGGCGCGGGGGCCGCAGCGCGGCGCTTGAGATGCCACCAGATCCCGCCTGCGATGCTAGCAGCGGGCAGGAAGATCAGCTGCGGCATGGCGGGCACAATCCCGACCGCGCCAAGGATCAGCGCGACCGGCAGCCAACCGCGCGGATCGGCGAACTGCCCGCCGATCTGGCCGGCCAGATCGCGCTGATCGGAGACGCGGGTGACGATTGCTGCCGCCGCGATTGAGAGCAGCAGCGCAGGCACCTGCGCCACCAGCGCATCGCCCACGGCCAGCGTCACATAGGCCTCTCCCGCCTCGGCGGCGGAGAGGCCATGGCTGATCATGCCAATCGCAAAGCCGGCGGCAATATTGACCCCGAGGATCAGCAGCGCGGCGACCGCGTCCCCCTTCACGAACTTTGAGGCACCGTCCATCGAGCCGTAGAAATCGGCCTCGACCGTCACCTCGCGGCGGCGTTCCCTCGCCTCGTCAGCGGTGACCAACCCTGCGGCAATATCGGCGTCAATTGCCATCTGCTTGCCCGGCAGCGCGTCGAGCACAAAGCGCGCCGAAACCTCGGACACGCGCCCCGCCCCCTTGGTGATGACGATCATATTGATGATCATCAGGATCGCGAAGACGAACAAGCCGACGACGAAATTGCCGCCGACCAGAAAGGCCGCAAAGCTCTCGATCACATGGCCCGCCGCCGCGCCCCCTTCGTGGCCGTGGACCAGCACCACACGGGTGCACGCGACGTTGAGCGCAAGCCGCAGCAAGGTCGCGAACAGCAGCACCGAGGGGAAGGCAGAGAAATCGAGCGGGCGCCGCGCGTTCAGCGCCACCATCAGCACCGCGATGGAAATGGCGATGTTGAGGACAAAGAAGATGTCGAGCAGCAATGCCGGGATCGGCAGCACCATCAGCGCCAGCAGCGCGAAGATGCCGACCGGCAATGCCAGCGAGGCAGGCATGGCGGCGATGCGGGACAGGAGCGGGGCAGGGGCAGTCGTCACGGATGCACTCACAGGCCAAGCGCCTTCAGACGGTCATAGGCGCGGCGCACCTGCGGCGGGGCGGCGGCGGCATCGGTGCCGAAGGTGCTGCCGAGGATCTGCGACATCGGGGGTCTCTGGGGAGGACGCACGGTGGCGGCGGGCAGGGCGCCCTGGGACAATGCCGTGGGCACGCCGGGGCCGAACACCGTCTCGTCGGCGATGAGGTAGGGCGTCGGCGTGAACCCCGAGCCGCCCCCGCCGGGGGGCGGGGCGTAGTCGGCGCGCACGAAATTGACCCCTCGGCCATCGGTGGCGCGGTCGAGCGCGCGGCCCATCTTGCCATCGATCACCTGCATCACCTGCGCAAGGCTGCGCGGGGAGCCATCGGGAGCGTAGAAGATCGCGCGGTTGGACGCGGCAGGGCGGGAAAACAGAGCGGCCGCGCTCTGACCCGGATCGGCCTGCAATTCGCTCAGGAACCGCCCGGCACCGCCTGCGCCGAGGAAATGCGCGAGGTAGAGTTCGGCATGATCGGGCTGGCGGCCGAGGATCGGCATCAGATGCGCGCGGTTGTCCTCGGCCAGCCCCGCCGCCATCAGCGCGGCGATCTGCGGGTCGCTGCGCAAGCCGAGGATCGCCTCGCGCCGGGCGCCGTCGGCGACATAGGCGTTGCCCGAGGCGGTCACGTCGATCTGATCGGCGATATGGCCGAGCCCGAAGCGGTGCCCGTGCTTTTTCATCGTATCGAGCCAGGTGCTCTCGATGAACTGGTAGAGCCCGGTCGCGCTCGAGGTCGCGGCGCGGGCGTCGGGGTTCATCGCGCTTTCGACCTCGGCCTGGGCGAGGAGGTAGTTGAAATCGACGCTGGTCGCCTGCGCCGCGCGGGCAATCGCGGCCTCGACCGGGCCGCCGCCTGCCGCGGCGATCTGGCGCGCGGCGGCGGGCTCTGCGCCCTCATCCATCCCGGCGCGGGCGGCGGCATGGGCGCGCGCGGCGCTTTCAAACCCGGCGCGGATCGATCCTGCCGGGATGTTCATCGAATGGGGGGGTAGGCTCATGCGCGCTTCCGCCTGCTCGGAGCCGCCGCGGGATGCGGGGCCTTCGCGGGGGGAAGCTGCAAACGCCGTGCCAGACAGGGCGGGCGCGCGGCCCGCCTAGGGAGCAATACTCAGATGCGCGCCGGGGCGTAGGTCATTTTCGGCAGGCGGCCGTGATGGCCGGGCCGTGC
>JBJTTE010000250.1:0-8029 GCA_046080005.1 Erythrobacter sp. | reverse complement strand
GTCTATTGGCGCTATCAGGATTACGCCGGGATAGGACCCGGCGCGCATGGACGGCGCGGCGGAGTAGCCACGGTGCGCCACAAGAAGCCCGAGAACTTCCTGAATGCAGTCGCAGCTCAAGGCGACGGGATTGCCGAGGCGCGGACCCTTGCTGCCCATGATCAGGCTGCCGAGGCACTGCTGATGGGCCTGCGGCTGACCGAGGGGATCGATCTTGGAGTGCTTTCTGCACGGTTTGGTCTGCCCCGCTCAGGGCTCGTCGAAGCGGCGGCACTGACCCGCCTCACCACGCTTGGGCTGATGTGGCAGGAGGGGGCGCGGATCGGCGTCGCGCCGTCAGGTCGGGGCCTGCTCGACGCTGTGCTGGCAGAAGTCGTCGCCGACACGCTGGTCGCTGCATGAGTGCTGGCGCCATGATCGCGGATTGGCGCGCGCACCTCGCGCAGAATCGCCGCCGCTCGCCGCACACGGTGCGCGCTTATGTCGCGGCGGCGGAGCGCTTGGTCGCGAGCGGCAACCTCACAGGCTGGGTCGCAGTCGCCCGAACTGAAGCACATGATCTGCGCGCGCACCTCGCTGCGCGCCGTGCGGAAGGACTGGGCAATGCCAGCACCGCGCGCGAACTATCTGCCCTCAAGGCCTTCATCGCCTTTGCGCGTGTGCAAGCTGGCGACCCGGATCCCGCTGCGCCCCGGATGCGGGGGCCACGCCTCAAGAAGGGCCTTCCTCGCCCCATCACTCCGGACGAGGCGGTGAACCTCGCCGAACTGGTTGATGGGTTGGCAAGCGATGACTGGATCGGCGCGCGCGACCGGGCAGTCTTGCTGCTGATGTATGGCTCTGGCCTGCGTATCGCCGAGGCGCTTTCACTCACCGGGCGCGATGCCAATCCCGGCGAGACGCTGCTGGTGAAAGGTAAGGGTGGCAAGCAGCGGGTTGTGCCGCTGCTGCCGATCACCCGCGCCGCTCTAAGCGAATATGCGCGCGCCTGCCCATGGCCGCTGACCGTCGCCGAGCCGCTGTTCCGCGGTGCTAAGGGTGGGCCGCTCTCACCGGGCATGGTGCAGCGCGCGATGGCGCAGGCTCGGCGAGCGCTTGGGCTGCCTGACACCGCGACACCGCACGCGCTGCGGCACTCCTTCGCCACCCACTTGCTTTATGCAGGCGCGGACCTGCGCAGTTTGCAGGAGCTGCTGGGCCACGCCTCGCTTGGATCAACCCAGATCTACACCCGCGTCGATGCAGCAAGTTTGCTGGAGAACTACCGCAAGGCGCACCCCAGAGGCTAGAACGCGGTTACAATTGCTCCTCGCCAGTGGCCGCCGGTCGCCATGTCACGACGCGATATAGGTAAAGCGCCACCACCGCAGCAATCATAACAATCGCAACCCAACCATAGTAGTCGTTGAACTGGTCAAAGTTATTGCGCAGCACATAGCCCGTACCGATCAGCACGCTGTTCCAGATGCCCGCCCCCAGCAAGGTCCAGATCAGAAAGCGCAGCTGGCTCATGATCGCCATCCCGGCCGGAAGCGAGATCATGGTGCGAACCTGTGGTAGAAACCGTGCCCAGAACACGATCGCCGTATCGAACCGCTTGAAGAAGGTAACGATCTTTTCGACCTCAGCCCAGTCAAGCGTCAGCCACCGGCCAAAGCGGTCGATCAGCGGTTTGAACCGCGCATAACCGACCACCCGGCCGATCCAGTACCAGATCCAGTTGCCAAGCACCGCGCCGACCGTGCCAGAGACGACAGCGCCGGCGAAAGTCAGTTTGCCGTCAGCCACCGCCATGCCGGTCAGCCCCATGATCACTTCTGACGGGATCGGCGGAAAGACATTTTCAAGGAACATCGCAATGGCGACCCCGAGGTATCCCCAGGCATCGACCAGCGCGATCAGACGGTCGGTCATGGTAGAAAAATCCGTTCTGCTTTTGGGTCAGGCGGGTTGCACGCCACGCTCAGCAAGGCGCCGCGCAATCGCATCCCAGATCAGACCCGCCGTATCAGTGTTGTTGAACCGGTCAATCGCTACGATGCCGGTGGGCGAGGTGACATTGATTTCGGTGAGCCATTTGCCGCCAATGACGTCGATCCCGACAAATGTGAGTCCCAATCGTTTCAGGTCCGCCCCAAGCGCCGCGCAAATCTCGGCTTCACATTCGGTCAGCTCTGTCGGCTGCGCGCTGCCGCCCATCGCGAGGTTGCTGCGGAACTCGCCCTCCCCCGGTACACGGTTGATCGCGCCCGCCACCTCGCCATCGACCAACACGATGCGCTTGTCCCCTTGGGCGACCTCGGGAAGGAAGGGCTGGACCATATGCGGCTCGGGCCAGGTCTGGTTGAACACCTCGAACAGCGCGGTGAGGTTCTCGCCCGATTCGCCGATGCGGAAGATCGCCTTGCCGCCATTGCCGTGGATCGGCTTGACCACGATCGCGCCGTGCTTGGCCATAAAGCGCCGCACTTCCTCGACCGAGCGGGTCACCAGCGTCGGCGGCATGAACTGGCGATAATTCAGGACCATGACCTTTTCGGGCGAATTGCGGACATTGGCGGGATCATTGACCACCAGTGTCTCGTGCGCGATCCGTTCGAGCAGGTGCGTGGCGGTGATGTAGCCCATGTGGAACGGCGGGTCCTGCCGCATCAGCACCACATCGACATCCTTTCCCAGATCGAGCCGCACCTGCTCCCCGCGCGAGAAGTGATCGCCCTCGACCCGTTGAACTGTGATGGGCCACGCCTGAGTGATCAGGCGATCATCCTCGTCGAGGGTCAGGCTTTCGACGTGATATTCGAACAGGCTGTAGCCGCGCGCCTGAGCCGCCAACATCAGCGCAAAGGAACTGTCGCCCGCGATATTGATCCGGTCGATGGGGTCCATCTGGACGGCAATGCGCAATGTCATCCAAAGCTCTCCCTTCGCCCCGAGCCTATCGCAGGGCCGCACTTTCTCATGAGCGCCCGAAAGCAGAAACACGGGGCTTCGACAAGCGCACGGCGACCGCGGGACTAATTCATCGGCATCCACGCATTTTCAATGTGGGTCGGCTTACGACCGGGCGCAAGCAAGATGACGTCGATGCGAATATCCTCGCCTGCGGTCGCGTAGTCCTGCCAGACGCATTCGACAGCGCGGGCAACCCGGGTCAACCGGCGTTCGTCGATGGCGTCAGCCAGGCTTGCGGCCCGGGCCCGCCACTTGACCTCGACAAAGGCGATCAGGCCAGCGTGCTTGGCGATAAGATCGATCTCTCCCGCTTTGGTCTTGACCCTCTCGCCGAGGATGCGCCAACCGCGCTGGACTAGGAACATCGCGGCTTCCGCCTCTCCCTGGCGTCCTCGGTTCTCAGCGTCGCGGCGCTGATCGGGAGAGCGGGAGCCGGTCATTCGTCCTTCAGTTCAAGCGCCCGCGCGTAGAGCGAAGCGCGGTCTAGCCCGGTCATTTTGGCGACTTGTCCTGCCGCTTTGCCCGGTCCTGCCGCCGCAAGGGCTGCGCGGAGAAGAGTGTCGGCATCGACGATGGGCGCCTCGTCAGCGCCCGGAGGCCCAATAAGGAGGACGATTTCGCCCTTTGGAGGGTGCTGGGCATAGTAGGCGACCAGCGCTGCGGCGGTCCCGCTGCGACATTCCTCATGGAGCTTGGTCAACTCGCGCGCCACGGCCACCTCGCGCTCCGGCCACAGTTCTGCAATCGCCGTCAGCGAGCGTTCAAGCCGGGGGGCGGTCTCGTAGAACACCAGTGTTGCCGTGACCCGTGCCAGCCCTTCGAGCGTTTCGGTGCGAGCCTTGTCCTTGGCTGGCAGGAAACCGGCAAACAGGAAGCGATCGCTCGGCAAGCCAGCAATGGCCAGCGCCGCAACCGCTGCGCAAGGCCCGGGAATACTGGTAACGGTAATGTCGGACGCGCGCGCCTCGCGGACCAGGCGGTAGCCCGGATCGGAGATCAGCGGCGTTCCCGCATCGCTCACCAGCACAACCGCGCTGTGCCTCGCTTCGTCGATGATCCGCGCCCGGACCTCGGGCGGGGCATGATCATCCAGTCGCTGGAGCCTTGCCTTGATGCCATAATGCTTGAGCAGCTTGGCGGTAACACGTGTGTCCTCACAGGCAATCATCGCAGCTCCATTGAGCACCGCGAGCGCCCGCAAGCTAATGTCGCCGAGATTGCCAATTGGGGTGGCAAGGATATACAGCCCAGACACGGGTGCCCACGCGGGAGTGGATAACAGCTCCATGGTTCTCACAAATGGGTTCATGGCGCAGGGTTGAGGGGTCGGCAAGAATGAAGCTTGGGTTGGCAGCGAATTGGCCTGTATGGCTGGGGGCAGCAACGCGGTGCTTCATGGCCCGCAATACCGCATTGGTCGGTGCTGTGTTGATGACAGCCGGGTGTGCAGTCATCCCCAAGGTTGCTGTCGCTCCGCCTCCTCCTGCGCCTGCGCCCGAACCTTCCGCGACCGCTTTGCCGACCGATACCGGTCGGCACCGTATCGCGCTGCTGCTGCCACTTTCCGGTGATACCGCCCCGGTTGGTCAGGCCATTGCCAATGCCACGACAATGGCGCTGCTTGATACCGGGTCCGACAATCTGCGTATCACTACCTATGACACCTCCCAAGGCATTGCCGGCGCAGCGACCAAAGCGATTGCCGATGGAAACAAGTTGATCCTTGGGCCGCTTAGCGCTGATGCGGTGCCCGCAGTCCAGTTGGCTGCTCGCCCCGCTGGCGTGCCCGTCATTGCTTTTGCCAATGATGCAGCGATCGCCAGCCCTGAGGTGTTTGTGATCGGCCATATGCCTGAGCAATCGATCCGCCGATCGGTGGCCTTTGCGCGGTCGCGTGGGGCGGTACGCTTTGCGGTTCTGGCCCCCGAGGGCGATTATGGCACCCGCGCACTTTCCGCGCTCGAAAACGCCCTTCGCGATTATGGCGGCGCGCTGGCAGGCAAGGAAAGTTACACGCGGGGCAATACTTCGATCGTCAGCGCGGCGTCACGCCTGCGGGCGGCGGGTGGCTATGATACCGTGCTGATTGCCGATAGCGCCCGGCTTGGGATTGATGCGGCGGGCGAATTGCAGCGGGGTGCGCGTGCCCGCGCCCGCATTCTCGGCACCGAATTGTGGAGCGGTGAGGCGGTGCTAGCGCGCACGCCTTCGCTTGAAGGGGCGTTGTTCGCCGCGGTGTCGGACCAGCGCTACAAGCGGTTTGCTGACAGTTATGCGGCTCGCTTCGGCGCGCAGCCCTATCGGGTGGCCACACTTGGCTATGATGCGGTGTTGCTGACCTTGCGCGTCGCACGCGACTGGAAGGTCGGCACGCCCTTCCCCAAGAATGAGCTTTACGACAAAGGCGGTTTTCTGGGGGTCGATGGCGCGTTCCGCTTCGCCCGCAGCGGCGTGGTCGAGCGCGCGCTTGAGGTACGAGAAGTCAAGGGAGGCGAAGTCCTGGCAGTCGATCCTGCCCCCACCGGCTTTGGCAAGTGAGTGCGTATAACCACGGGGGGTGACTTGTGAGCCGGCGAAGGGCAGGCCTATAACCTCCGGTATGTCCCCACCTGCCCCCGATGACCTCTTCGCCAATACCCCAACTTCGAGCGGAGATTACAACGCTTCGGCGATCGAGGTGCTTGAAGGGCTGGAACCGGTCCGGCGCCGCCCGGGCATGTATATTGGCGGGTCCGACGAGCGGGCCTATCACCACCTCGCCGCCGAAGTGCTCGACAATGCGATGGATGAAGCGGTGGCGGGCCATGCAACCCGGATCGAAATGCGCCTTGACGAGGGCAACCGGCTTTCGATCACTGATAATGGGCGCGGCATTCCTGTCGACGAGCACCCGAAATTTCCAGGGAAATCGACGCTCGAGGTTATTCTTTCGACGCTTCACTCTGGCGGTAAGTTCTCCGGCAAGGCCTATGCCACGAGCGGAGGCCTGCATGGCGTCGGTGTGAGTGTCGTCAATGCGCTTTCGGTCCACACACGGGTCGAAGTGGCGCGTGACAAACAGCTCTATGCTCAGGAGTTCTCGCGTGGTGTGCCCCAGGGGGCGATCCAGATCCTCGGCGCGACCCCTAACCGGCGCGGCACGACGGTCAGCTTTACCCCCGATCCCGAGATATTTGGCGAGCGTAATTTCAGTCCGAAGCGGCTATTCAAACTGGCACGTTCCAAGGCCTACCTGTTTGCCGGCGTGGAAATTCGCTGGAGATGTGCACCTTCGCTGGCAAGCGAGGACGTGCCCGCCGAGGCGGTATTCAAGTTTCCCAGCGGGCTTGCCGATCACCTTGCCGAACAGGTTGGAGCGCGCGAATGCGTTACCGCGCAGCCCTTTACCGGCGCGCAGGACTTCCCCTTGGTTGATGGCATCGGACAGGGCCGCGTCGAATGGGCGATTGCCTGGCCACTTTATTCGGACGGGGCGACGAGCTGGTACTGCAACACGGTCCCCACCCCCGATGGCGGGACCCACGAGCAGGGTTTGCGCACGGCACTGACCCGGGGCCTTCGCGCCTTCGGCGAATTGGTCGGCGCGAAGAAGGCCAAGGATATCACGGCCGACGACGTAATGACCGGGGCCGAAGTCATGCTCTCGGTGTTCATTCGCGACCCGCAGTTCCAATCGCAGACCAAGGATCGCCTGACCTCGCCTGAGGCCGCGCGTCTGGTCGAGAACGCGGTGCGCGATCATTTCGACCACTTCCTCGCCGACAATATGGAGCGTGGAAAGGCGCTGCTCGGTGAAGTGATGGAGCGCATGGACGAGCGCCTCAAACGCAAGGCCGAGCGTGAGATCAAGCGCAAGAGCGCGACCAACGCCAAGAAGCTGCGGCTCCCAGGCAAGCTCACCGATTGTTCGGGCGAAGGCGGGCGCGAAACCGAGCTGTTCATTGTTGAGGGCGATTCTGCGGGCGGCAGCGCCAAGCAGGCGCGTGATCGCAAAAGCCAGGCGATCCTCCCGATCCGGGGCAAGATCCTCAACGTTGCCAGCGCTACCGCCGACAAGATCCGCGCCAATAGCGAAATCGCCGATCTGGCGCTGGCGCTCGGCTGCGGCACTCGCAAGGACTGCAACGCGGAGAACCTGCGCTACGACCGCATCATCATCATGACCGACGCCGATGTCGACGGCGCGCATATCGCGACGCTGCTCATGACCTTCTTCTTTCAGGAAATGCCCGACATCGTGCGGCGCGGGCACCTGTTCCTCGCCCAGCCCCCGCTCTACCGGCTCACCGCAGGCAAGGAGAGCCGCTACGCTCGCGACGACGCGCACCGGGCAGAGCTGGAAGCCACCATATTCAAGGCCAAGAAGGTTGAGGTCGCGCGCTTCAAGGGTCTGGGCGAAATGAACCCGCAGCAATTGCGCGAAACAACAATGGCGCCAGAGACCCGCAGCCTGATCCGCATCACGCTGCCACAGGAATTTGAACAGCGGGCGGGCGTGGCCCGGCTCGTAGATGAGTTGATGGGCCGCAACCCCGAGCATCGCTTCAACTTCATCCAGAACCGTGCCGGGGACGTAGGTCGCGACCTGATTGATGCTTAGCTCGCTGGCGCTTATCCTTGCGGTGCTGATGGTCGGCCCGCTCGCCGCGCAAGAGCCGGTTCCCGCAAATGCCGAAGCACCGACCCCGCTTGAGGCGCGCAGCCTGCAGGTGGTTGAGCTCCTCAATGGCAAGTTGCAGCCCGAGCAGGTGTTCACCAAGGGTTTTCGGGCCGCCATTGCCGATGCGCAGATCAAGGCGCTCAGCGCCAACTTTACGTCACAGTTCGGCGCTGCTGTTGCCGTCGTGCTTCTTAATCCGCGCGATAGGACCCGCGTAGCCTTGGAAATACGTTTCGAGCGCGGGTTGGCAAAGGGCGGGATTGCCATCGATCCGGGCGAGGATAACCGCATCAGCGAGCTGCTGTTTACCTCGATTGATGCGATTGCAGTGGCCGATGACAGCCCGAAGAAGATAGCGGCGGAGCTCGAAGCTCTGCCCGGCACGGTCAATGCTTGGTTCGGCCCTCTCGGGGG
>JBJTTE010000249.1:0-3083 GCA_046080005.1 Erythrobacter sp. | reverse complement strand
GAATGGCGCCGGATCGGGCGGCGGAATGTCCATCATGATGAAGGGATAGAAGAGGACCTTGTAGCCCCGCGCCTTCAGCTCCTGAACCGCACGAATGACCGAGCCGTCGCTGATCGTGCCACCATAGGACAGGGCCGATTGTCCGTTCGGGAGCGTGTAGGAAGTTACGACTGGCCATATGGAGCGCCCGCCGCCTGCGACCGACCAGAGGTGCGGCGAAGTCTCCGCCCCGACCGCGCCGGATTGGCCTTGCGCGTACTCGCATTTGGGTACGAGATCGCAGGTCGCAACATCGATCGATGTGCCGAACCAGGCGTAGACGAAATTGATCCATTCGACATTCGGCAGCTCGCGCTTCAAATTGTCGATCGAGACGAGGAAGTCCGAGCGCTTCGTGCCGGTGTTGGCGTTGATCGCTGCCTGCGACGTCGCCGAGCCATGGCCGACCTTGCGCACGATCTCGGTGTCGGTGACGAACTCGCCCGAGGCTGGAATCAGGCAGACGCCCTCGACGAGGTGGCGCGCATTCCCCGGATCGTCCGAGCCCCGATAGACCTCGACCTCGAAATTCGGAAAGCGGTTGCCGAACGGGGTGAGCTTGAAATCCTCCAGCATGACCGTGACAAGGCCGCGATGGGCGGGCGTCCGGCCAGCGCCTTCGACCGCCGCCACCAGCGGATCGGCCTGCTGACTGTCCTCGCCATAGCCGACCCGGATCGCACCGACATGCTCGGGGTCCAGCATCGTATTGTTGACCCAGATCCGGTAGACCGCCGTCACCGGACCCTCGCAGACGCCGAGCAGGATGTCGGCCGAGTACTCGTAGCGCGTGCGCACCGTGGTCTGGCGGCGACCGCCACGGCTCGCGCCACCCTTGCCACCGCCTCCTGTGGTCTCGGTTTCGGTGATCGCGGTCTCCTTGATGCCGCGCACCCAGATGATGTTGGCCGCGATCCGCCCGCGTCCCCACACTTTCGGGATCGGCTGGCCATAGGCGGAACCCGAGACCTGCAGATCGGTGACGCGCGCGCCCTCGCTCCTGGTCACGGCCGCGGGGCCTGGGCCGAACAAATCCTGCTCGATGGCCGCGCCGAGATAGGACCCCAGCATCGCGCCCGCCGCCTGGCCAAGCCCGCCGCCGATGGCGTTGCCCGCCCATGCGCCGGCAACGGTCAGGACGAGTTGCGCCACTATGCAGGCTCCCGAAAAGTGGCCCTTACCGGTTTTCGGGTAAGAGCCTGCATCAACTAAAGAATCCAGGCAGCATTCGTTGGCGAAGCCACGAATGTCTGCCTGGATCGGACCTTCAGGCGGTGAGTTCGAACGAGAAATTGGGCAGGCGGTTGCCGAAGGGCGTGATGGCGAAGCGTTCCAGCACCACATAGGCGAGCCCGCGATAGGCGGGCGCAAGGCCCTCGGTCGCCGCGATCAGCGGGTCAGCCGATTGGGTGGCGTCGCCGAGATAGACGCGCCGCGCGCTATAGTGCTCGGAGCCGATGGCGTTGCCGTCGGCGAACATCTTGGCCGTACCGGTGATCGGCCCTTCGCAGAGCGCCACCGCGACATCGCAGAAATAGACGTAAGTCACGGTCGTGGTGGTCTGCCGGCCCCCGCCACCACCGCCCTTGCCGCCGCCGCCGACCGTCTGCGTCTGGGTTCGCGTCTCCTCGTCGAAGCCGCGCATCCAGACTACGTTCCCCGACAGCCGCGCCTTGCCATAGACGCGCGGGATCACCGAGCCATAGCCGGATGACTGCACGCGCAGATCCTGCAGGCGCGGGCCGGTGACGACGTTGTTGCGCCCGCCATCGCCGAACAGCTGGCTGTCAACCACGCCGCCCACATAGGCGCCGATCGCCCCGCCAATGGCAGCGCCAAGGCCGGGCAGCAGCAGGTTGCCGATGACATTGCCCGCGACGGTCAGGACGATGCGCGCCATCAGGCGATGCCCGGCAGGCGGAAGGCGGCGCGCGTCTTCTCGATCCAGAACCCAGTCAGGTCCTGTTCGACGACCGCGCCTGCCTCGCGGTAGCAATGCAGCAGGCGGTTCTCCTCACTGAGGAACCCGCAGTGATGCGCCGGGCCCTTGCCGACGCCGAACAGCAGGATGTCGCCGGGCAAGGCATCGGCGATGTCGATCTCGGCGGCATGGGCCGCCATCTCGTCTCGCAGGCGTTCCTCGGCTCGGTAGAGCGGCCAGGTCGCGGCGTAGTTCATCGGCTGGGTGATCGCCCCGATGAACGGCTCGGCCGCGCCGCGCACGAAGCCGATGCAGTCGCAGCCCGCGCCCTTGACCGCCGCCTGATGATGCCAGGGCGTGCCGATCCATGTGCGCGCCTCGGCGAGCAACGCTGCCCTCTTGAACGCGTTCATGAGCGCACCGGATAGGAGAACACCTTGTCGTTCCCCGGAATGTGCGGCTCGCCCCGGAAGTTCAGGATGTTGGCGAACTTGGCGTTGCAGGTCTCCGGCGTCTTGTCGCAACCGGCGACGAGCACGATCTGGTCGCCGATCACGATGGGACGCGGCATCGGCACGAACAGCCGAATGGTCTGGCCGTCATGCAGCAGCACCTCGTTGACCGCGCCCGCATTGGCGCCGGTCGTGAAGGTCGCCTTGCCGAAGGTGAAGAAGCCCGTCGCCCGCGCCGTGACGATCCGCACCGTGTCGGCGGCGATCACCTGCGTCACCGCATAGGTGTCGGTGCGCGGTCCGAGAGCCGCGCCGCATTCGCTCGATCCGAGATCGACGCGGCACAGGCGCGAGTAGAGCTTGCCGGCAGTCTGCTGCAGCCGGTTCGACAAGCCCCTGATCTCGGCGGAGAAGCGCTGATCGGCGCGCTTGATCTCGCCGAGGAAGCCCTTGCGCAGCAGGAGCCGCCCGTGGCCAAGGTCTGCCCAGTTGACGATGAAGACCTCGATCCGCGCGCCGTCGAACAACCCGGCAATCAGGTCCTCGGCCCTGAGCGCCGCATCGTCGAGAAAGCCGTCGACATCGAGGTTGTCGACGGAGAGATCGGAGGCAGTCTTGATCGCGGACGGCAGGAAGCCCGTGGACGCGACATAGGTCAGCCCATCGACGAC
>JBJTTE010000248.1:0-9153 GCA_046080005.1 Erythrobacter sp. | reverse complement strand
GGTTGGTCGGAAACCGCTCTAAACCAGCTTCGAGCACAGCGTCCTGAGGCCCGGCATCGATCCGGTAGTCAAATATGTCCTAGGGCGGTGTAGGAGCTGGCGCGGGCTGCACCACAACGCCCTGCCCGTCGACGCGGACTTCGACCGGCACCCCGTCCTGTCTGAGGGTCACGCCCTCGTCATCGACGGTGAGGCTGGCACCATCTTGCCCAAGCGGAATCTCACCGCCCTCCAGCATGTCAAGCGGCTGGACCGGGCCTTCGGGATCAGGCGTATCCTTTGCCTTGGGCTCAGACGCTGCCTCGATCTTCAAGGCTCCGCGCATGAAGTCGCGCCAGATTCGTGCTGGCAGGCTGCCGCCGGTAACGCCGTTGAGCGGCGTATTGTCGTCATTGCCGATCCACACCCCCACCACCAGATCACCCGCATAGCCAACGAACAGCGCGTCGCGGTAATCCTGTGTTGTCCCGGTCTTGCCGTAATTGGCGATCGGCAGCGCAGCACCCCTGCCCGTGCCACGATTGATCGCTGCCCGCAGCATCCCTTCAAGATCCTCATGGGCTGCGGAGGACATTGATGAGGTGCGCGTCGTCAGCCAGTCGAACCAGCTTTGCTCCTCACGGGCAAAGGCGTGCGGCTCGACCGGATAGTCGTTCGCGGCGATCCCGGCATAGGCTGCGGTAAGCTCCAGCAAGGTCATTGCCGAGGTGCCGAGCGCAAGGCTTGGGTCACCTTCCGCCATCGGCGCCGTAATCCCGAGCCGGCGTGCGGTTCGGATCACCTTGTCGCTACCGACGGCCTGGAAGAGCCGGACCGCGGCGACATTGCTCGACTGCGCAAAAGCGTCTTCAAGCGTGATCTGGTCAGAATAGGCCTCGCGCGCATTCTTCGGACGATAACTGCCCTGGGTGATCGGGGTGTTGGGGATCGTATCCTCGGGCGTCCAAGCGTTTTCGAGCGCGGTCAGATAAACGATGGTCTTGAAGGTCGAACCGGGCTGACGGCGAGCCTGTGTGACGCGGTTGAACGGCGACTTGGCATAATCGCGTCCGCCGACCATGGCCACAACCTCGCCATTGCGGCGCATCGCCACCAGCGCGACCTGCGCTCCGCCAATCGGTGCGCGTGCAACGATCCGGTTGGCGAGCGTCTGAAGCCGCGCATCCAGCGTTGTGGTGAGCACCTGCTGCGAATAGCTCGCGTCCATGCCCTCGCGCGCAAGCGGCAGCGCCCAATCGGCAAAATAGGTGCCGGTGGGCAGGTTATCCTCGCGCGTGCGCACATCGATGCGCGGATCGGGCAGCGCCTTGGCCTCGGCCTCGGTCAGAAAGCCATCACGCACCATCGACTGGACCACCAGCGCCATGCGCACCTTGGCCTTGTCGTAGTGCTTGGTCGGCGCAAAGCGCGAGGGGGCCTGCAACAGCCCCGCCAGCATCGCCGCCTGTTCGGGCCGCAGCTTTTCGGGCTGGCGGTAGAAGTAGTGCAGGGACGCGGCGCGCAAGCCGTACTGGTTGTCACCAAAATAGGCGTTGGAAAGATAGCGTTCGAGGATTTCGTCCTTGGTCAGCCAGCTTTCGAGCCAGAAGGCGATCAGCGCCTCGCGCGCCTTGCGGCTGATGCTCTGTTCGGGCGTAAGGAAGGTGAACTTGGCGAGCTGCTGGGTGATCGTCGAGCCGCCGCCATAGCCGGTCCACGCCGCCCGGGCGATGCCGCGCGGGTCAATCCCCCAGTGCGAATAGAACCGCCGATCTTCGATAGCGACAAAGGCCTGCACCACGTGCGGCGGCAAATCCGCAACCTTGACGTGCGTATCGACGATAGCGCCCTGCCGCGCGATCGGCGTCCCGTCGCTGGCAAGCAGCGTCACCTGTGGCGGGGCGATGGGTTCAAGGCTTTTGGAGAGTGGCGCAGTGACGGCCAGCCAGCCAACCAGCGTGACAAACAGCGCGAGCGCAGCCAACAGGCCCCGCCCCGTCCACCACCATTTGCTGCGCGTGCGCCAGTAATCGCGCTGCCACCAGCGCAGGCGGCTCTTTTCTTCGACGGCGAGCGCCTCATCGACGAGGCCCAGCTTAGCGTCCCACGCTGCGTAGTTAGGTGCGCCTGAGACCCGCGGGCGCGGCAGGTCGTCATCGTCTTCATCATCAAGCGGTCGACCGGATTCGTAGAGCGGATAGAAGCCTCCTGGCGCAGCCGCACCGTCAGGCGAAGCGCCGCGAGAGCCTTTCCAGAATCGGTCGAAGAACGCCATGATCAAGGCTGTGTTACCAGCCTAGGACACTCAAGGGCAAGCGGCTCGCCTAGCGCTTCTTCGCCGCGCCCTCGGGCAGGTCTTCCCCAAACACGCGCTGATAATATTCGGCCACCAGCGTGCGCTCGGCCTCGTCGCACTTGTTGAGGAACGAGAGCCGGAAAGCGAAGCCCATGGATCCGAATATCGCCGCGTTCTGCGCCCAGGTGATCACGGTGCGCGGGCTCATCACGGTCGAGATGTCGCCGTTCATGAAGCCCTGACGGGTCAACTCAGCCACCTTGACCATGTCAGCGATCAGCTTGTCATCGCTCTGCGGAGTCTTGGACTTGACGATCTGCTGCTCAACCTCAGGCTTGAGGTAGTTCAGCGCCACGACGATGTTCCAACGGTCCATCTGCGCCTGATTGATCGCCTGCGTGCCGTGATACAGCCCGCTGGTATCGCCGAGGCCCACGGTGTTGGTGGTGGCGAACAGGCGGAAGTACGGGTTAGGCGTGATCACCCGGTTCTGGTCGAGCAGGGTCAGGCGGCCATCGAATTCGAGCGCGCGCTGGATGACGAACATCACGTCCGGGCGACCGGCGTCATATTCGTCGAAGGTCAGCGCGACCGAGTGCTGCAGCGCCCAGGGCAGGATGCCTTCCTTGAATTCAGTGACTTGCAGACCATCCTTGAGCACGATCGCGTCGCGCCCCACCAGATCGATGCGGCTGATATGCGCATCCAGATTGACCCGGATCGACGGCCAGTTGAGGCGGGCGGCGACCTGTTCAATATGGGTCGACTTGCCGGTGCCGTGATAGCCCTGCACCATGACCCGGCGGTTATGCGCGAACCCCGCGAGGATCGCCAACGTCGTATCCGGATCGAACACATAGGCGCTGTCAACTTCGGGCACGTGTTCGTCAGGTGCCGAGAACGCAGGAACCTGCCAGTCAACATCAATGCCAAACGTCTCGCGCACATCGATCATGGCGTCAGGCTGGTTGGGCATGGCGCTGGCGCCGGCGACGGTGGAGCGGGGGAGAGCGGTCATTATGCGGTCCGGTTAGAACGCATGGGGCCAGCCTGCAAGCATAGCTTTGTTGCTCGCTCCCTCGCAATTTGACGAGCCCGTTTCCATCGCGCGCAGATCATCCCTATATCGGCGGTCATGCCCGATCCCGTCGAATCGCTGCGTTTGATGTTGGTGTCACAGGTGCGCGGGGTGTTCCATGATGCGAGCAAGGGGCAGACCCCAACCCCGCCATCGGATGAGGCATTGTTTGTCCGCGATACGCCGATCCGACTGGTGCATGCCGACCTTGTCGGCATGATGACCGGTGGTGTTCGCGCGCTGCTCTTGCAAATGCTCCATCCGCATGCGCTCCAAGGCGTGCTCGATCATTCCAATTTCCGCGAGGATATGCACGGGCGGCTTCAGCGGACAGCGCGCTTTATTGCAGTAACGACCTTCGGCCACCGCGATGAGGCGATGAAGGCGATTGGTCGCGTGAACCGCATCCATGCCAAGGTTGGCGGAATTTTGCCGGATGGCACGCCCTATGAAGCGACCAATCCCCGCACGCTCGCCTGGGTCCACGTGACCGAGGCGCAGAGCTTCCTTGCCGGATATGTGCGCCACGTCCGCCCCGGAATGCCGGTAGCGGAACAAGACGAATATTATCGCCAGTTCGCGGTCATCGCGCGCGCTTTGGGGGCCGACCCCGTGCCCGAGACCCGGGCGGAAGCGGACAGGATATTCAGAGCCTTGCGTCACGATCTGGCCACCTCGCCTGAAGCACGCGAGGTTGCCCAGCTGGTGCTGAGCCAGCGACCGCAGGGCACGCCGCTCGGGGTCCAAACCATGATCACTGCCGATGCTGTGACAATGCTGCCCGATTGGGCACGCGGGATGCTCAATCTCCAGCGCCCGATGCTGACCGCGCTTCCCGCACGCGCCGCGACATGGGGGATGGGCCGCACCCTGCGCTGGGCGTTCAAGCAGCCCACCGCCCGTCCCTAAGCCATTCCCAGGAGAGAGCACCGATGGCCGAATTCACCTTCTACACAGTCGCCATGAGCCGCGGGCAGATTTCGCGCTGGGCACTGCACGAGGCGGGTGCGGATTACGAGCATGTCGTGTTCGATTGGGCGACGCGGCCCGAAACTTTCCGTACGATCAATCCGATGAACAAGGTGCCAGCCCTGGTGCACCATCATGGAGGGCACGACCACGTCATCACCGAATGTGCCGCGATCAACCACTACCTCGCCGAGACCCATCCGGCGGCAGGCCTGCTCCCCGATGACCATGAAAAGGCCGCCTATTTTCGCTGGCTGTTCTTTGCCGCCGGGCCACTGGAACAAGCGGTGATGGCACGCTCGCTGGGCTGGGAAGTGCCCGAGGGCAAGAACGCGACGGCGGGGTTCGGCAGCCTTGATCTGGCGTTGGAGGCGATCGGGGCATGGCTGGCGACGCATGATTTCGCCGCAGGCAACCGCTTCACCATGGCCGATACCTATGTCGCCAGCCAGTTTATCTGGGGGCTGCGGTTTGGCTGGGTGCCCGAGACCCTCGCTTTCAAGGCCTATGTCGAACGCTGCACCAACCGGCCGAAATATCGAGAAGCCCTGAAGGTGGACGCTGCGATCATCAAGGCAGCGCAAGGGTAACGCGTTCAGGCCAGCGCGGCGCTTTTCCTGAGCAGCTGGTAAGCATCGACAACCGCTGTGAGTTGCGCCTCGTGGCGGCGATCGCCGCCATTGCGGTCGGGATGAAAGCGGCGAACCAGCTCGGAATAGCGCCGCCGTAGCCGTGTGCGATCGGTATCGGAGCCGAGGCCCATGACCTCGAGCGCCTGTGCCTCTTCGCGGCTGAACCGCCCGCTCATCGCGGCTTTGGCTTCGCGCTCGGCCCGCGATTTGATACCGCGTGCGCGGGCAGCAATCGCCTCCAGCGGATCGGCATAATCGGCCCAGCGGGGGCCGTCATCGATCCCGGCGGTCGGGCGGAACGTCGGGCTTTCGGTCCGCCATCCGGCAATCGGGGACTGAGCGGCAAGGATCTCGTCGGCGCTCATGCCCACGAACCAGTCATATCCCGCGTTGAACTCGCGCACGTGTTCGAGGCAGAACCAGCGCCATTCCCCCGGCCCGTCAAAACCGTGCGCGACACGTCCGGGTGCGCGAAATTCGCCGGGCCTGTTGCAACCGGGCCAATCACAGGTGCGCCCTGCGCTCTCGACGCGGCCGTGAAATCGTGGTGAACGCATAGCCCTTGTGAATGGCGATCGGGTGCCCAAGTTCCAAGCCTTAATCGCCCTTACCCGATTGCAAAGAAGGACAGCGCTGATGACCGTTGCCGAGGAAATACGTGATCTTCTCACCACAGCCTTCGCGCCGACCCGCCTTGCGATTATCAATGATAGCGCCAAGCACGCGGGCCATATGGGCGATGATGGATCGGGCGAATCCCACTTTACAATTGAGATCGAAGCGGCCGCCTTCGCACCGATGAACCGCCTCGCCCGCCAGCGTGCGGTGATCGCAGCCTTGGGCGACATTGTTGGTCAGCGGGTCCACGCGGTGGCGATCAAGGCGGGCGTGCAGGGAGCGTGACCGCGAAGCTCAATCCTGCCCTTCGTCTGCGCCGCGCCGCGCGGATCATCGTGCTCGATCCTGCGGGCTGCGCTTTGATGTTCCGGTTTGACGTCCCGGGACGCGATCCCTTCTGGGTAACGGCCGGCGGCGAGTGCGATCCGGGCGAGAGCTTCGTGGATGCCGCAGGGCGTGAACTGTTCGAGGAAACCGGCATTGTCATCACTGATCCCGGCCCAGAGCTAGCCCGCCTGACGCCCGAGTTTGTGACCGTAGAGGGCGAGCAGGTTCAAGCCGACGAACGCTATTTCATAGTGCAGGTCGCAGACACCGACATAGACACCTCGCAGCACACCGAATTGGAGCGCCAGGTGGTCTCTAGCCACCGCTGGTTCACACTTAGCGACCTGTCAGACTGGCCTGAAGCAGTGTTTCCCGTGGAACTTTCGGACATGATCCGGTCTCACATCGCAACCTGATTGCCCTTAGGCGCAGGCCTCGTTAGTCCTCTCGCAATAGGGAGAGAGATATGGACTATACAGGCAAGGTGGCATGGATCACCGGCGCATCCTCTGGCATCGGCGCGGCGCTGGCGCGGGAACTGGCGGCGCGCGGGGCACATGTCGTGCTGTCAGGCCGCGATGAGGCACGGCTTGCAGAGGTCGCGGCGGACTGCGGCGAAAGGCTGTTACTTCCCTTCGATGTGCGCGACGAGGCGGCTTTGGCCGACGCAACCGCCAAGGCCATCGCATGGAAAGGCGGTGTTGATATCGCCTTCGCCAATGCAGGCGTCTCGCAGCGCAGCCGCGCGCTCAACACCGACATGCAGGTCTTCCGCGACATCATCGCCATCGATCTGACCGCGCAGATCGCGTTCTCGCAAGGCTTGATCGGCCATATGGCAGCGCGCGGCTCAGGCGCGCTCGGGTTCATCTCGTCCATCGCCGGCAAAGTCGGCATCCCGATGCGCACGGCTTACTCCGCCGCCAAGTTCGGCCTTGCAGGCTATGCCGACGCCCTTCGCGCGGAATTGTCGCAGACCGGCGTGACGGTTCACACCATCTACCCAGGGTCAGTCGCCACCAATGTCTCGCGCAATGCGCTGACCGCAGCGGGGGCAGCGCGCGGGCGATCAGACAAGGCGATCGACAATGGCATCCCTGCCCAAGACGCAGCGCGCAATATGCTTGATGAAATCGCCGCCGGAACGCGCGAGATAATCGTCGCGCAGGGGATGGAGGCAGGCATGGGCGAGTTGCGCCGCACGCCCGACAGCCTGTTTGATTCGATCGCAGCGATGGTCGCCAACGGCTATATGGACAAGTTGGAGCACGACTGATGGCCTTTGAGCAAAAAAGGGTACACCTTCCGAACGGCATCCACCTCGATATCGTCGATGAAGGGCCGGTCGATGCGCCAGCGCTGATTTTCCTGCATGGCTTTCCCGAAAGCCACCGGACATGGCGCCACCAGATCGCGCATTTCTCGGACCGCTTCCGCTGCATTGCCCCGGATCAGCGCGGCTATCGCGGCTCATCCAAGCCTCAGGAGGTCGCTGCCTATACCCCGGACAAGCTGATCGGGGATGTTTTCCTGCTGGCCGACACATTGGGGATCGCGCAGTTCACCATTGTCGGCCACGACTGGGGCGGCGCGCTCGCGTGGGGTGTGGCGCTGGGCGGGCAACATGCGCGGGTCAATCGCGCGGTGATCGCCAACGCGCCGCATCCGGCGATCTTCCAGAAGCTGCTCTACACCCACCCGATCGAGCGTCAGGCAAGCCAGTATATCCGCGGCTTCCGCGACCCCGCGAATGACGCGCTGGTCAAGGACCGCGGTCTTACCGGGCTGCTGCTTCAGGAGGTCAAGTGGGACCGACCCTCGGCGATGGAACCGGACGAACGGGAACAATTGCTGCGCGATTGGCAGAACCGCGATGCGGCCTTCGGGATGCTCAACTACTATCGTGCGAGTCCGATCGACATTCCAGAGATGGATGCGCCCTTCGAAATCCCGGCTGGCTGGACGCCCCCTGCTCTGCCCAAGCTGACGATCCCGACGCTCGTGATCTGGGCGCTCGACGATCTTGCCCTCCCGCCTGAAAATCTTGTCGGGCTGGAAGAGATCATCGACCCGCTCACCATCGTGCGCGTGCCGGATTGTGGCCATTTCGTTCCGTGGGAGGCACCGGAAGCGGTCAATGCGGCGATGGAAGCCTTTTTGGCGGCTTAGCCGACAAGCCACTCCACATCAGCTCCATGCGGGTGCGACCAGGCTAGCTGCACCTGGCTGCTCCCACCCGGCCAACAGCGCACCGTCAGCATATGGCGATGGACCGTGCGGTTTGCCTCGACCTGCACCCATGCCAGCGGACGCTCAGGCGTCGCCTTCGTGCCCGCCGCTTCCATCGCTGCCGTCACCCGTGCTTGCTGGTCAGCGGGCACATATTGCCACACGATCGAGTGCATAAGCATCCGCGTCGTGCCTGGCTCCTGTGGCTTGGCGAGCTCGGCTTCGACGAAATCGGCGGCATTCATCTCCACGATATCGGGCTTGCGCTCGCCAGCGGCGCGGATCGCGGCATCCATTCGTTCAAAGCGGACAGTATGCTCGGGCCAGATATAGGCCTTGAGCCGCAGCGCCTGCGCAGGATCGGTGAGGTCGACGGGAGCAACATCACAGCCTCGCGTGCTGGCAATCGAAATCTGCCGCGCAGGCGGCGGTGCGCCGTGCCAATCTGGCTCGAACGACATCACCGCATCCTCTGGTCCCACTTTCACCCCGCCAAGATCGTAGGCATAGCGGCCAACCATCAAGTTGATCCCCGCACTCGACCCGATTTCAAGACACTCGAACACAGGGGGTAGGCCTTGATCGGCCAACCACAGCATCGCGGCGATGAAATTGGCCGAGCGGCCTGTCTCGTTGGTCTGTGGCGGACCATCGAGCCAGGGAAGCAGCCTGGCATCTTGGTCGGCGATGGCTGCGGCAATCAACGCAGCATCGTCTGCCGGTTCGCCGCGATAGATCGGCTCAAGCGCGGGCGCCGCGCCAGACAAGCGGAGCGAGTGGAGGCCCCCAGCTACCCGCAAGGGCAGCGCATCGGCGAGCGGCGCGCCCTGCCAACCGCGAATCTTATCGAGCAGATCGCCCGTCGGGTCCGTGGCGAGCAATGCTCCGATCCCGGCGCAGATCCGAGCCGTGATAAGCGCGCCTGCAGCGTCGCAATAGGCGACCTGATTGGCAAAGGCGGTTGCCACTGCGCCTAGCCCTGTGGTGTTCATATCGACGAATTCGTAAGCTGGCCTTTGTTGCTT
>JBJTTE010000247.1:0-6557 GCA_046080005.1 Erythrobacter sp. | reverse complement strand
TTCGCGAAGAACTGATTTCGCTTCAGCCGCCGCCCAGCCAGGCACCCGCGTCGGCGTCGGAGGGCATCCGCCAGTCGCCGCGGGGCGAGAGGCTCACCGAGCCCACCTTCGGTCCGTCGGGCAGCGCCGATCGCTTGAACTGCGAAAAGCCGAAGAAGCGCGCGCAGAACTTGTCGAGCCACCCGGCGATGGCCGCAAGATCGTAGGCATTCTTGCGATTTTCCGGGAAGCCAGCAGGCCACATTCCTACGCCCGCATCCTGCCATGCGTGCCACGCGAGGAGGGCGACCTTCGACGGGCGCTGCCCGAAGCGGATAATGTGATGCAGGAAAAAGTCGTTGAGCTCGTAAGGCCCAACCAGGCTCTCGGTCGATTGCACCTCACCACCCGCGCCGAGCGGCACCAGCTCGGGCGAAATCACCGTATCGAGCACATCGCCGAGCACATTGGCGCAGGCGTCGGTGAATTGGCCAGTCGCAATCACCCAGCGAATAAGGTATTGAATCAATGTCTTGGGCACGCCCGCATTGATCCCGTAATGGCTCATCTGGTCGCCGACACCATAGGTGCACCAGCCCAGCGCCAGTTCGGACATATCGCCGGTGCCGACCACGAAGCCCTTATGTTGCCCGGCAAGGCGGAAGAGATAATCGGTCCTGAGGCCCGCCTGCACATTCTCGAACGTAACGTCATGCACCGGCTCGCCGCTGGCAAAGGGGTGGCCGATATCTTCGAGCATGGTGTGCGCCGCCGGGCGGATGTCGATCTCGCCCGAGGTGATCTCCATCGCTGCCATCAGCCGGAGCGCGTTGGACTTCGTACCCTCCGAGGTGCCGAAACCGGGCATGGTATAGCCCCGGATGGTGGTGCGCGGCAGGCCCAGCCGGTCGCAGGCCTTGGCTGCTACGATCAGCGCATGAGTCGAATCTAGCCCGCCTGAAATGCCAAGAATCAAGGACTTGGCCTGCGTAGATTCGATCCGTCGCATCAACGCATCGACCTGGATATTGAACGCCTCGTAGCAGTCCTCGTCGAGCTTCTTGGGCCGGTCAGGCACAAACGGGAAGCGCGCCACTTGGCGCACAAGGCCGATATCGCCCTCGGTATAGGCATGCTCGAACACCACCTTGCGGTAGCTGTCCTCGGGCCGCCCCGCCCATTCCGCCGCATCGGCAAAGGTCTGGTTGCGCATCCGCTCAGCCGCGAGGCGTTCGGTGTCGATATCGACAATGCAGAGTTCACCGCTGCGGTCGAAGCGTTCGGACTGGGTCAACAGGCTACCCATTTCGTAGACCAAACCCTGCCCGTCCCACGCGAGATCGGAGGTGCTCTCCCCGTGGCCGCTGGCCGAATAGACATAGGCCGCGATGGCGCGACTGGCGGAGGAACGGCAGTGCATGTGGCGATCATCTGCCCGCCCGATGGTGACCGGCGAGGCCGAGAGGTTGCACAAGATCAGCGCGCCTGCGAGCGCCGCCTGCATCCCCGGCGGGATCGGCGCCCAGAAATCCTCACAGATTTCAATGCCGAAGCGGAAGCCAGGAAGGTTGGCAGCGGCGAAGATCAGATCGGTGCCAAACGGCACTTCCTCGCCCGCCACGCCGATCCAAAGATCGGTACAACCCCGCCCATGCGCAAAATGGCGCTTCTCGTAAAACTCGCGGTAATTGGGCAGGAAGCTCTTGGGCACCACGCCGAGGATCTGCCCGCGCGCGATCACCACCGCGCAATTATAGAGCTTGTCCGCGCGCTTGAGCGGAGCGCCAACGATCAGCACCGGATGGAGGTCGGCCGAAGCCGCGACAAGCTCGCCCAAGGCCTGCTCAACCCGCTCGATCAGCGCATGCTGGAGCAGCAGGTCGTCAATCGCATAGGACGACAAGGTCAGCTCGGGGAAGACCACCAGATCGACATCCGCCGCGTGGGCTTTCTTCGCCTCGTCAAGCACCCCTGCGGTGTTGAAGGCGACATCGGCCGTGCAGGTGCAAGGGGTCGCGGCAGCCACGCGCACGAAGCCGTGTTCGTGCATGTCATAAAAGGCGTGCGAGGTTTCGCTCATGATCGAAAGGCCCCCTCCCAGGACTTGGCCCTAGGCTTCTACCGCCAAATCCCCGCAGTTCCTAGCGCAAGGCGGCGAAAGTCCTGCTTTGTGCCGGTGTAGTCATTCGATACGCAGCAGATGCTTGCAGCAGCCGCAGCAGAGCCCCACGTGGCACTGCACAGCATCAAGGAGCCGCATCTATGGCCGACGCCACCTATACCCCGCCCGCCGTCTGGAGCGCCGACACCGTTTCGGGCGGCCGCTTTGCCAGTATCAATCGTCCGACAGCAGGCGCGCGCGAAGAGAAAGCGCTGCCCGAGGGGGACAATCCCTTCCAGCTCTATTCGCTCGCCACCCCTAATGGGGTGAAGGTCACGATCCTGCTCGAGGAATTGCTCGAAGCGGGGCATTCCGGCGCGGAATATGACGCTTGGACGATCAACATTGGCGACGGCGAACAGTTCACCAGCGGGTTTGTCGGGGTGAACCCCAATTCGAAGATCCCCGCCTTGCTCGACAAAAGCGGCGACACGCCCTTCGGCGTCTTCGAAAGCGGTGCGATCCTGGTGCACCTGGCTGAGAAGTTCGGGATGTTCCTCCCCACCGATCCTGGCGCGCGGGCCGAAGTGCTGAGCTGGGTGTTCTGGCAGGTGGCGAGCGGCCCGTTCATGGGCGGCGGCTTCGGCCATTTCTACGCCTACGCGCCCGAGAAGTACGAATACGCGATCAACCGTTATGCGATGGAAACCAAACGCATTTTCGACGTGGCTGACCGCAGGCTCGCGGAGAGCCGCTTTCTGGCGGGCGAGGAATACACCATCGCAGATATCGCCAACTTCCCCTGGCTCGCGCCCTTCGTGGAAGGCAACATCTACAACGATGCCAAGACCTTCCTAAGCATCGACGAATACACCAACGTCGCGCGCTGAGTGGCCGAAATCAAGGCGCGTCCGGCGGTGCAGCGCGGGCGGATCGTCAACAAGGTCTGGGGCGACGAGGACACCCAGCTTAGGGAACGCCATTCGGCCGCCGATTTCGCGGGCAAGAGGCTCGGCTAAGGGAACGAAAAAGGCGGCGAAGCGGCGCTGTCGCCCCCTTCACAAGGCCATTTCAGCCGCTATAGCGCGCGGCTCTTGCTGGGGCGTAGCCAAGCGGTAAGGCAGCGGTTTTTGGTACCGCCATGCGAAGGTTCGAATCCTTCCGCCCCAGCCAGTTTCCTTGAATTGTCGTTCGCACGCGGTGCCTTTGGCAGGCCGCCGCCCCCATCCGGGCGAGCGGGCGCCATGAGGCTCTGGCTCGACAATGAGGTGAGTTTCACCCACTGTTGGCCAGATGAGATTCATGCCCCCTGCGAAGCCTCGGCTCGGGTCGCCTCTGGCGTGGACGATCGTGGTGCTGGCAGGGTGCATAGCGCCTGCTTGCGCCTTGTTCTGGCTTGGCAGTGGGGCTGTTGCTGCGCCGCTGGCTCTCGTGGTCGGCTCGATTGTCGCACTGGGCCTGATGGGTTCGGGGATGATTGCGGCGGCGGTGGCCGGGCGCCTGTTGATTGGTATCGGGCTCGCGCTGTTTGTGGGCTTCGCAATGCTCGTGCTCGCGGGGGCGCTGGAGCTGTCCGGGGTGCCCGACCCAATCGCGGCGGGACTGGCGATGCTCGTTGCCAGCATCAGCTTCGCTGCGCGCGGCGCGCTGTTTGCCCGCAGTGCTGAGGACAAGGGCTGGTGGATCGCCGTTTCCGTCTTCGCGGGCGAGGCTGCCATGCTGGTGACCGCCTCGGTTGCCCCGGGCAGCCTGCCAGACTGGTTGCTCGCGCTGCTCCCAGCCCAATGGGCGAGTGCGGCTATGCGGACAGCACTAGGCGGCGCGGGCACAGCTTTGGCCTGTTCGGAGTTACTGGCCCTCGCAGGCACCGCAGCGGCAACGCTGCTCGTGGCCCGGCTGTGGCCGCGCCGCTGGCCCTACCTCATCATGTTTACGACATGGCTCGCGCTCTCGGCCTTGGTCTGGCACCGCCCCGCTCCGCCGACGCCGAGCAGCGGTGATGCGGCGGTCGTCGCCGATGTTTCAGACCCAGCGCCTCGCGCTGCTCCGGCTGGCGACGCGAGGCGCATTTGACAATCTCCTTCGCCAACCGCATTTGCGAGGCTGCAAACTGAGCAAGCCTGAGGGGGGTTCATCGATGCAAGCGCAAATGCTGGCGCCTGCCGCCGTACTGGTGGTGTGGTCGCTGATCGTGTTGTTCTGGATCATTCCGGCGCGGTTCGGCGCAGTGGCGAAGGTCACTGACAAATCGGTCCTGCCCAACAAGCCGGGCGTGCGCGGCAATGATCTCGAAGGCGTGCTGCCCCCCAAAGCCAACTGGCCCGCGCACAACTACACCCACCTCCACGAGCAGCCGACGGTATTCTACGCAACGGTGCTGATCCTGGCGATGATGGGCCCGGGCGCGATGGATGTGGCGCTCGCCTGGAGCTATGTTGGCCTGCGCATCATCCACTCGCTGTGGCAGAACCTGATCAACACCGTGCCGGTGCGTTTCGCGCTCTTCCTGCTGAGCACCCTCGCGCTGATCGTGCTGGCGGTGCGGGCAGTCATGGTGACTGTGTTCGCTGACCCCTCTGCCCTTCCCGCATAAGGACAAGACAATGATCGGAATGGATATTATCGCACCTGTCGTCGCGCTGCTGGCGTGGACGATGGTGATGTGGGTGTGGATGTATGCGACCCGGATTCCGGCGATGAACAAGGCCGGGATCGACGGCACCAAGCTGGTCGGATCGAATGGCGCGAGCCTGCGCGCGGGCCTACCGGAAAGCGTCAGCTGGAAAGCGGACAATTACAACCATCTGCACGAGGCGCCGACGGTCTTCTATGCCGTGGCCATTGTGCTCGCGATCATCGGTCAGGGCGACGGCCTCAATACCGCGCTGGCCTGGGCCTATACCGGCTTGCGGATTGCCCATAGCGTGGTTCAGGCGACGGTGAACCGCGTGCTGGTCCGCTTCGCGCTGTTCGCGCTGTCATCACTGGTGCTGATGGCGTTGATTTTCCAGGCCGCCATCGCCGTGTTCTGAGGCAAGCAGTGCAGGAGCGGCGCTTACTCCGCCGCTTCTGCCTCCTTCACGACATGCTGGCGCGCGGCAAGGTAACGCTCACCATCGAGCGCGGCCATACAGCCCATGCCCGCAGCGGTCACCGCCTGACGATAGACGTGATCGGCGACATCGCCAGCAGCAAACACGCCGGGAATGGCGGTCTTGGGCGTGCCAGGCTCGGTGAGCAGATAGCCCGCCTCGTCCATCGGTAACTTGCCTTTGAACAACTCGGTGGCGGGCGCATGGCCAATCGCGACAAAGGCCCCATCGACCTCCAGCGTCGCCGCGTCGCCCGTAACCGTGTCAGTCAGCGCAAGGTGGTGGAGCATGCCGTTGTCCCCCGCCTCGAAGCTATCCACCGCCTTGTTCCACAGCACCGTGATTTTGGGATTGGCGAAGAGCCGCTCCTGCAGGATCTTCTCGGCGCGAAGGCTGTCACGCCGGTGGACAAGCGTGACGTTATCGGAGTGGTTGGTGAGGTAGAGCGCCTCTTCCACAGCCGTATTTCCGCCGCCGATCACCGCCACCTTCTTGCCGCGGTAGAAGAACCCGTCGCAGGTTGCGCAGGCCGAAACCCCTTTGCCGCCAAGTGCTTGCTCGCCCGGAGCGCCCAGCCACTTGGCCTGTGCACCGGTGCAGATCACCACACAGTCGGCAATATACTCGTCGCCGCTGTCCCCCACGGCGCGGAAGGGCGAGCCATGATCGAGATCGACCGAGACAATCGTGTCCCAGATCATCCGCGTGCCGACATGCTCGGCCTGCGCCTTCATTTCCTCCATCAGCCAGGGGCCCTGCACGACGTCGCGAAAACCCGGATAGTTTTCGACATCGGTGGTGATGGTCAACTGCCCGCCGGGCTGAAGGCCTTGCACAACAATGGGTTGCAGCATCGCCCGCGCGGCATAGATCGCGGCGCTGTAGCCAGCCGGGCCGGAGCCGATGATGAGCATCTTGGTGGTATGGGTCGCCATGACGGGGGCCTTGCGATGAATTTTCGACAAACGCGATATGGGGACTTCAGCGGCGATTGTCACGCCACCAGCTTGGCCTTGAGACGCTCTTTTCTTGCCTCGTCCACACCCAAGATTGTCGCCAGATAGGCATCGAGCGAACCGTGATCTTCTGTCACCTTTGCAATATAGGTGTCTAGATATTCAGGCAAAACACCCATCAGATTGTGCAGCGCCTCGGGCGCGATGGTGCCGTAATGTGCCTCCATCCGGGGCAGCGACTGGCGTTCCAGGATCGCGCGGGTCGGCGCGTCATTGGTCAGCAGAAATTCCGCGACAATATCATCATGATGCACCCCGAGCACGTGGAGCAGCAGGCTCGCAGCCATGCCAGTGCGGTCCTTTCCGGCGAAGCAATGCACCAGCGAGCTGCCGGGATTTTCATCCAATACTTTGAAATATTGATTGAAA
>JBJTTE010000246.1:0-9051 GCA_046080005.1 Erythrobacter sp. | reverse complement strand
TGCTGGTGCGCACCGCGGGGGTCTATGAAGTGGGCGGGGCAACCTTAGTGCGAACCATGATCCGTCTGAGGAAGGAGCGTGACGAACTGCGCGTTTTCGCCGATCAGGTCGGCGCGCCGACCTGGGCCACCGGCCTAGCCCACACCCTCTGGGCGCTGGTCGAGAAAGGCGCGAGCGGCACTTTCCACCACTGCGACGACGGCGTGGCGACATGGCACGAATTCGCTGTCGCCATCGCCGAGGAAGCCCATGCGCTGGGCCTAATCCCGCGCATTCCGGCGATCCGCGCGATCACCACCGCTGAATATCCGACACCTGCACAGCGTCCGGCCTATTCGCTGCTCGATTGCAGCAATACCCGCGCCTTTCTCGGCGATGCGCCGGTGGCATGGCGCGACAATCTCCCGTTGATGCTCAAAGAGGAAGCTAGCCTTGGCTAATCTGCTCGTTACCGGAGGGGCCGGATTTATCGGCGGCAACTTCGCGCATTACTGGAACGCCCAGCACCCGGATGATAGCGTTATCGTGCTCGATGCGCTGACCTATGCGGGCAACCGTTCGACGCTGGAGGGCAGCTCGGCCGAGCTGGTCGAAGGCGACATCCGCGATACCGCGCTGGTCGAAGCGTTGCTGCGCGATCACGCCATCGACACGCTGGTGCACTTCGCTGCCGAAAGCCATGTCGACCGTTCGATCAGCGGCCCGGATGCCTTCATTGACACCAATATCCTCGGCACCAACAGCCTACTCAAGGCTGCGCGGGCAGTATGGCTATCGGGCAGTGGCCAGCCGCATCGGTTCCATCACATCTCCACAGACGAGGTGTTCGGCTCGCTCGGTCCGAACGATCCGGCGTTCAGCGAAACAACGCCCTATGCGCCCAACTCGCCCTATTCGGCATCGAAGGCCGCCTCGGACCATCTGGTGCGCGCTTATCACCACACCTTCGGTCTGGAAGTGACGACCAGCAATTGTTCGAACAATTACGGCCCCTACCAATACCCCGAAAAGCTCATTCCGCTGTTCCTGCTGAACGCGCTGCATGGTCGCAATCTGCCGATCTACGGCGACGGGATGAATGTGCGCGACTGGCTGCATGTCGAGGATCACTGCCGCGGGATCGAAGCCTGCTTTGCCAATGGCAAGCCGGGGGAAACCTATAACATCGGCGGCGGCGCGGAACTGCCCAACATGGCGGTGATTGACACCATCTGCGCTGAGGTCGATCGTGCTTTTGCCGAAGTAGACGGGCTGGCCGCGCGCTATCCCGATGCCCCGGCGGCGAACGGCGACGCGACCGCCACTCTCAAGACTTTTGTAACCGACCGCGCCGGCCACGACCGCCGCTACGCGATCGATGAAACCAAGGCCCGCGCACAACTCGCCTACGCGCCGCAGCGCGGGTTCGAGGAAGGCCTGCGCCAGACCCTGCGCTGGTATCTCGATCACGAAGATTGGTGGCGACCGCTGGTCGCGCGGTAAGCGTCAGCTGTTCGGGGGACAGAATTGATGCGCCAGCCATGTTCCAAGGCACTGATGGCCCCGGGCATTCATGTGCAGCGCATCGCGCGACAGCATGGGCTGAGCCGGGCGGCACGCGGCGAAGGCATCGGCCGGATCGAGCACCGCAATGCCGAGCTGCCGGCCGAGATCGCGGGTCGCCTGCCGGTAGGGCTCGAGCCTCGCGGTGATCGCCGCGCTGCCGCCAGGGGGCGGTGCAAGCAGCATGACGGCATGTCCGCGCGCGCGCCAGAGGGCAATCTGGCGGTTGAGAGAGCCGCTGAAGTCCGTCAGCTTTGCCGGCGTCTTATCACGCAGCCAGCCGCGCGGGGCGGCATCATTGGTGCCTAAGGCGAGGATCACCACGTCCGTCTCTGGCAGATCGCGACCGCGCCAGCGCGACTCGCCATCCGCTGCGGTGGCGCCGCCGATGCCGTAGCGGCTCACCGTAATCTTGCGGCCCAGTCGGCTTTCGAGCACTGCGCCAAAGGCCGCCGCGCCCGCCCCGCTTTGGCTGCCCGCCACATGACTGTCACCGATGATGGCGATGCGGCTGCCCTTTGCCGGACAGGCCAGCGGATGCGGCAGATATGTGACCGATGATACGCTGGTGCTCGCCGTTCCTCCTGCCCGCCAATGCGGCAACTCCAGCCACAGCCATGCCACGAGGCCCAGCAGCACGGCCGCAAGGGCCAGCCAGATCGTTGTTGCGTGCCGCAGGACCATGGTTCCGGTTGCCACGCTGCGGGGATTGCGCCAGCGAAGAATTTGGGTCAAGCCGACCTGTAATCCAGTTTCAGGCGCATCAAGGAGAAGCGCGGTGAGCCTCGCCCGGCTGTCTTTCCTGCGCAAATTGCTGACTGGCACCCGCCTGCGGTTCTTCCGCGGCGTGATGAAGATGGACATTCATCCGACCGTGGAAATGTCGCTCAGCGCCAAGCCCGACATGACCTTTCCCAAGGGAGTGCACATCGGCGAATACACCTATGTCGCCTTTGGCGCGCGCATCCTTACGCATGATCGGACCAGGGGCATGTATCTGCATACGCATATCGGGCGCAATTGCTTCATCGGCGGGGAGAGCATCATCCTGCCGGGCATTACGATTAGCGACAATTGCGTGATCGGGGCCGGCAGTGTCGTGACCAATGACGTCCCACCGCATTCTATTGTCGCAGGCAACCCGGCAAAGATCATCCGCAGCGATATTGCGGTCGGCGCCTATGGCCGGTTTCTCGACGCTGACGAAACCGAAAAGCGCATCCGCGAAACCGATCCATCCGCTGCAGATCTTCCCAACCGAATGGCGCTTTAGACGCCCCAAGCACTCTCGCCCGTCTGGGGTCAAGGAACGCCCAATGCATGCCCCCGCTAAACCAGATAGCATCGCTGCTGCCCCGCCGCTTCACGTCGGCCTGCTTTGGCATTCGTGCCTGTCTGAGAACCTCGGTGTCGGCGCGCTCAGTGTGGCCAATGCGAACCTGATCGCGGCGGCTGCGATAAAGGCTGGGCGGCGGCCAGTGTTCCATCTGATGGGAGTGCGCGGAGCGTTTGATTACAGCCATGAAATCGCCTACGAAAATCGCTTTGAGAATATCGGCTACAAGGCGCTGCTGAACCCATTCTCCACCCTGTACACCGCGCTGCGGGCTTGTGACGTGGTGTTCGACATCGGCGGCGGGGACAGCTTTTCGGACATCTATGCCGCCCGGCGGTTCTGGCTGATTATTGGATCGAAGATTGCAGCCCAGCGCGCCAAGGGCCCGCTGATCCTCAGCCCTCAGACGATCGGTCCGTTCTACACATAGACCGCGCGCCACGCGGCGGTCGGCGTTATGAACATGGCGCAGCAGGTATTCGCGCGCGACGAGGCTTCGTTCAAGGTGCTGGACGAGCTCGGCATGGCGTACCGCTCGGCGCTGACCACCGTTGTCGCCTTCGCTCTGCCGTTCACGCCTGCACCGGACAAGGACGGGCGCGATCTCGCCAACGGGCCGATTAAGGTGGGTCTGAACGTGTCCGCGCTGCTCTATCGCCGCGATCTGGCGTCGGGGGACCGAATCAGCCTGGCGGTCGATTACCCCGCGCTGATCGACGCGCTGCTGGAGCGCATCCAGCGTGAACCGCGCGCCGAATTGCATCTGGTGCCGCATGTGCTGGCCGCCGCTACGCCTTACGAAGATGACTATGCGCTGGCCGAGGAACTGCACCAGCGCTTCCCCGCCGCGATCCTGCCACCGCGTTTTTCCGGGCCGTCGCAGGCCAAGAGCTACATCGCCGGGCTCGATCTGTTTGCCGGCAGCCGGATGCAAGCCACGATTGCCGCCATTTCATCGGGAACGGCAGTCTTGCCGCTAGGCTACAGCCGCAAGTTCAGCGGACTGTTCGATTCGCTTGGCTACCACTGGAATGCCGATCTTACGCGCGAAGACAACGCCGCCGTGCTCGCCCGGTTCGACACCGCTCTGGCCGATCTGCCGGGGCTGCGCGCTCAGGCGATTGCCGCGAATGACGAGGCGCAGCGGCGCTTGGCCAGCTATGTCGACGCGCTTCAGCAAACCATCAACGGACTGGCGACCACCAATGTATGACATCGCCACGATCACCCGCAACGGCCTGTGTTCGGGCTGTGGCATGTGCGCCGGTATAGCGAGCGGCGATCAACCGCCGATCGTGATGCGCGAAAGCGCGGCAGGCTATCGCCGGCCCGAAGTCGTAGGCCCGGTCGATGCCCCGCTGGCAGCGCTGATCGATGCCACTTGCCCCGGCGCAACCATTCGCCACGAACCGTCGAGCCTTGAGGCCGAATATCATCCTGTCTGGGGCCCGCTACGGGCGGCGCGGCTTGGGTGGAGTACCGATGCCGAGCTGCGCCGCAATGCCTCATCGGGCGGGGGGCTGTCGGGCCTGTTGGTCCATCTGCTGAACAGCGGCGCGCTCGACTATGTGGTGCAAACGGCGGTTTCGCAAGACTCGCCGGTGCGCAATGGCGTCGCAATCAGCACCGGGCGCGACGATGTGTTGCACGCGGCGGGATCGCGCTACGCCCCGTCCTCGCCGCTGGAGGATATCGGCGCGCGGCTGGATGCGCCGGGCCAGTTCGCCTTTGTCGGCAAGCCCTGCGATGTTGCGGGCCTGCACCAGCTCGCCCGCCACGATCCGCGGGTCAACGCCAAGGTGCCGGTGATGATCGCCTTCATGTGCGCCGGCGTGCCAAGCTATCGCGGCACCTCGGCACTGCTCAAGGCAATGGGCGTCGCGGACGAAAGCAAGGTCACCGCGTTCCGCTATCGCGGCGATGGCCGGCCGGGCTTTGCCACCGCCCGCCTGGAGGACGTCACCACCTTCACCATGGATTACGACACGAGCTGGGGCCAAATTCTCAACCGGCACTTGCAATTCCGCTGCAAGATCTGTCCCGACGGGATCGGCGAATTTGCCGACATCGTGTGCGCCGACGGCTGGTATTGCGACGATAACGGCAACCCGCTTTTCGACGAGCGCGAAGGGCGCAGCATCATCCTGACGCGGACGCACCGGGGGGAAACTATCCTGACCCAGGCGGTCGCCGCTGGCACGATCGCGACCGAACCGCTCACCGTTCGCTCGCTCGGCCACATGCAGCCGTTTCAGGCGCGGCGCAAAGGGTTGGTTGTGACCCGGCTTTCAGCCATGGCGCTAACAGGCCGACGCCAGCCGCGCTTTGTCGGGCTGTCGCTCGCGCGCAATGCACGGGCGCTGGGGCTGAAGGAAGCCATCCGCAGCTTTGGCGGCACCTTGCGCCGTCTGATCGGCAAGAGCGCGCTTGACTGATCGCCGTCTCCTGCGCGGGATCTGGCAGGCGTATTGCAAAGGGTATCTGACGTGAGAGACGAGGCCGACATTCTGGACAATCTTCAGATCGTTGCAGCCGTCAATGACGAGGACGTGCTGGAGCGCAACCTCAAGGCGTCGAAGATCGTGCGCGAGGGGCGGGTGACGCTCAACTGCTATCGCGGTGCGCGCAGCGCGTCGGAGGCCCATAACAAGGGCTTGGTTGACACCACCGCCGCGATCATCGTCTTCGCGCATCAGGACGTCTATCTGCCCGATGCTTGGGCGGGGCAGCTGGCGGAGGCCATCTCGCGGATCGAGGCGGTCGATCCCGATTGGGCGGTGATCGGCGCCTTCGGTGTCGATCTGGCGGGGCGTAATGTCGGCCATGCGTGGTCGACCGGCCTCAACGGCAAGCTGGGCGGCAAGTTCGCCGAGCCCGTCGCCTGCCGGTCGATCGACGAATTCGTCATCGTCATCAACCGCAAGAGCGGTGCGCGGTTCGATGAAGGCCTGCCGGGGTTCCACCTCTACGGCACCGATATCGTGCTGACCGGAGCCGAGGCGGGCTTGCGATCCTATGTCGCGAACATGCCGGTGATCCATAACAGCAAGCCGGTGGTGGGCTATGCCGGCGGCTATTCCGATGCGTGGCATTACATGCGCACTAAGTGGGCGCAGCGCCTGCCGGTGCTTACGCTGACCGTGCCGATCACCCGCACCGCACTGCCGCTGTTGCGGGCAAGGTTCCGGCTGTGGAAGTCGCGCGAGCGGCGGCTGGCGCGCGCCGGCAAACAACTGTCTGCGCCGCAGACATTCGTGCAGCATCTGGAACACTAGGCCGCAATCCGCTGTCCCGATCACACGCTGACCGGAACGGCAACGGGGGGTATGCCACTTTGAAACTGTTCACAAACTCCTTGCTGAGCTTTGCGCCTACTGCAGCAGGCGTGATCACGAGCATCGTCACGGTGCCGCTGTTTATCGCGCTGATCGGCCCGGACCGCTATGGCGCCTTCCTGATTGCGCTGGTGTTGCTGGGCTATTTCGGGCGAGCCGATTTCGGGCTGGGCAGAGCCATCACCCAGCGGCTGTCCTCCAGCACCGGCGCGACCGCGGAAGAACGGGCGAGCATCGTGTGGTCGGCGCTGGTCGGCGGGGCCTTCATCGCCGTGGCCGGAGCGATCACGATCGCGGTGGCGGTGCACATTTTCTTCGGATACTTTTTCGAGGCTGACCCCGCGGTCACCGCCGAGGCCCTGCGCGCCGCATGGCTGTTTGCCCTGTGCGTCCCGGTGATCATCTTCACCGGCGTTTCGGTCGGCGCGCTTGCCGGGCTCGAACGGTTCGGCATGGTGTCGTTCGCCACTACGACCGGGAATCTGCTGTCGCAGATCCTGCCGCTGGTGGTTGCGGCGTTCTATTCGGTCGATCTCAGCTGGTTGCTGGGCGCCTCGCTGCTGGGCCGGTTTCTTGGGCTGTTGCTGACCATGGGCAGCATGTGGAGCGCGTTCCTGCACGGCCAGCGCCGGGTAGTGTCGCGCGATCAGCTGCGTCGGCTGTTCAACTACGGATCCTGGATCATGGTGACATCGATCATCGGGCCTTTGATGATCATTTCTGACCGTCTGGTGATCGGCGCAGCGGTCGGCGCAGCGGCTGTCGTTGCCTATTCGGTGCCCTACCAGATTGCGTCACGCACCGCGCTCTTGCCCAATTCAGTCGCCATGGCGCTGTTCCCGCGCCTCGCCTCGCAAAGCCCCGAGCAATCGCTTGCGCTGAGCCGGAATTCCCTGATCGTGGTCGGCCAGCTCTATTCCTTCATCGTCGTTGGGCTGATCTGTCTGGCCGAACCGCTGCTGGTGCTGTGGCTGAGCGATGCGCTTGACCCGCAATCGATCCTGATCGGGCAGATCATAACCATCGGGTTCTGGACCAATGCCATTGCCTATGTGCCGTTTGCTCTGATTCAGGCGGGCGGGAATTCGCGCTTCACGGCGATCATGCATGTCGCAGAGCTGCCGATCTATCTGGTGCTGCTGTTCGGGCTTGGCCTGACACTGGGCCTGTATGGGGTGGCGATCGCCTTTGCCCTGCGCACGACGCTTGATTGTCTGGCGCTGCTGATCAAGGCCCGCCTCGCCGATCGCACGGTCTTCGGCCCGCTGATCGGGCCGGCCGCGGTGATTGCGCTCGCCCTGGCGATCTCGCCCTGAACGGGCACCTGGCTGGCCGGGATCGCGGCGTCTGCGGTGCTGTGCACGCTGCTGCTGGGGGTCTGCTGGCTGCAAATGCCGGGCGACATCAAGCAGGTCCTGCTCGCCCGGCTTGCCGCCATGTTGGCGATGCGCTGACCGACGGTCGAGTCAAGGAGGCATGGTCGCTGGCACAGAAATTGTGCGCCGCAGTAGTACGACCGCGAAGGCCGCGCTGCATTGCGGGATCATCCATGTTGCGCCGCGACGAACCAGACCCTAACAGCACCCTCAGGGCGCGCAGTCCGGACGAATGTCGCAAGAGTCTGCCGCAGGGTTTGCGCAGCAGGGCCTCAGGCACGGCAGGGAGGATTGATGATCGAGCGAGTTGAACGCCTCGTTGCCAATCATCGCGGGTTGGTGACCGCGGCACTCGTCATCCTGACGACAGCGCTGCTGGTGGCCGTGATGCCGCGCGCGCCATCGATCTTCGATGAGGGCCTGATCCTGATGGATGCCCAGCGGGTGCTCGCCGGAGAGATCCCGCACCGCGATTTCTATACCAATTACGGCCCGGGCCAGCCCTATTCTGTGGCGGCGGTGCTGTCGATCTTCGGCTCCGACAACCTCTTTGCGGCGCGGGTCTATGGGGTTATCACCATGGCTCTGTCGGTCGGGCTAGGCTACTTGCTGGTGGCCTGGCACCTGCGCCCGGCGCTTGGTCTGTTCGTGGCAGCCATCGCGGCGCTGTGGGTCACGGCGGGCGGAGCCTATCTCTACCCGATCTACCCCTGCATGATCTTCATCTTCCTGAGCGCGCTGCTGCTGATGCGTCCGCGCGCCGTGGAGGAACGCTGGCCGGTCTTGCTGGCCGGGGTCTGTGCCGGCGTCATCGCATTGTTTCGCTACGACACCGGCTTCTTCGTGCTGCTCGCCCAGGTGCTGTTCATTGTCTTCGATGCGCCGAAAGGCTCGTCCCTGATCGAACGCACCCGCAGAGCGGTTTTTCCGTCGTTTCTGGCTGGCATCGGATCGGCGCTGGCGTTCTTTCCCTTCGCGATTGCCTTCTTGATGGTCGCACCGCTTTCGGCCTTCCTGAGGGACATCGTCTAGGTGTCCATGATTTATGCCGAAATGCGCGGCAAGCCGTTCCCCGGGATCGCGGAGGTTGCCAAGCACCTGTCCGGCGTCGGCCTCTATTTTCCGTTCGTGATCGTCCTTGTCGCGCTGGCCGACCTGATCTTTCAGCGGCGCGCCGATGATGCCGCAATCGGCTCGGCGCAAACGCAGCTCGTCCGGCTTGAGCTGATCCTTGTGATCTTCACCGGGGTGCTGATCTACAAGGGGCTCAATCGTGTGGAGTTCATCCACATGATGATCGCCATCGTCCCCGGCGTGTTTCTGGCCGGCACGGTGGCGCAGCGATGGCTGCAGGCCGGGTGGGTGGGGGCCTCGCCGCCATAGGGTTGATCGCATTCACGATTTTTCCGGCGCTTGCTTACGGCGCCTTTCAGGTGCGCGAGATTATCCGGGAGTTCGAGGC